>DYSZ01000210.1 GCA_020726265.1 Draconibacterium orientale | reverse complement strand
CTTCCCGCAGCCGCAGTGGATTATTGATGCTATTCACGAACGCATTTTGCCGCTGCCCGGTCATGTTTCTGAAAATGACTTTTCGGAAGCCGAACAATTGGACAGAAACGCACGGGGGATATGAGATGAAACCTCAATTTTCGAATCACGCATTACAACGAATAGAAAATCGCAACATTTCGAAGAAAATTGTTTTGAAAGTAATTGAAACACCTGACTCAGTTGAATTGCAAAATGATTCAGTTGTGGTTTATTCAAAAATTGTTGAAATTAATTCTAAAACATATCTTTAAAGGGTTTTTGTAAATAATGAAAAGATTCCGCCTTTAATTGTAACGGCTTACAGAACTTCAAAATTTGAAAAATATGGTTATTAAGTACGATAAGGAAAGCGATGTCATCTATATTCAGTTTTCTGAAAAAAAAGTGATTGAAAGCGATGAGGATAAACCCGGAATCATTCTTGATTACGGCGAGAATGGGGAAATTGTGGGGATTGAAGTTTTGGAAGCCTCTAAAAAGACAAGCCAACCTAATGGGATAAGTTACGAAGTGGCATGAAAAGCAACTGTTGAAAAAAGCTCAACATTCATCAAGAATGATACTTCTTCCAGGCCATGTTTCTGAAAACGATTTTTCAGAAGCAGAACAATTAGACAAAAACGCACGGGGGATTTAAGTAAAAAAATAGATTTTAGATTAAACCGCTAAGAACGCAAAGAAAAAAACGCGAAGTTCGCAAAGCATTTAAATTCACTTCGATGCCTTTGCGCTCTCATTGATTTCTTGGTGTTCTTTACGTTTTAAACAGAAAAGCTGTCAGGAGATTTATCCCAACTCCTTCTTTATCAGGTTTTCAATTTCAAGGGTCAGTTCACTGGCATCCCACCCTTTTGGTTCGATGGGGTCGAGCACTGTTAATTTCAATTCGTGCCCGAATGTCATTGGGAAATAGCCGTTTTTCATGATTTCGAAACCATCAATGGCAAACGGGACAATCACCGCCGATGGTGCCGACCTTACCAGCGACGCAATTCCAGCGGGCTGAAAAGTCTTTACCTGCCCGTTTTTCGTGCGTGTTCCTTCCGGAAAAATGCTGGCTGAATATTTTGTGGCTTCAATATGTTTCCCCAGCATCATAATATCTTTTACTGATTGAGCTCCCTTTTTACGGTCAATCAGCACCGAACCGCCGTGACGCAGGTTATACGATACGCTGGGAATTCCTTTTCCCAATTCAATTTTCGAAATAAATTTCGGATGGTATTTCCGGAAGCCGACCACAATGGCAACAATGTCGAGCAGACTCTGGTGATTGGCTACAATAATTAAAGGCCTGTTTTGCGGAATTTTTTCAAAACCCATGAAAGTGATACGGGTTCCCAGAATCCAGAGTCCGTACAACAGCCCAAAATTCAGGATATCAACCACTTTTTTGCGCACGGGGTATCCCCAAATCCAACGGGTTACCACTTGAATGGGGTGAAAAATTACAAGTAATAAAGCAAACCAAAGCAGATAAACCGGGGTAAGCATCACAGAAAGAATCCTTCTCATTTCTAAAATTTTTTACAGTTTTCAAAAATAGAAAAAAACAATAAACCTGTTTTTAACATTTTCAAATCAAATTGGTAAATTGTACGCCTGTTGCTAAACCAAAATGAAGAGCTGAAAATGACTGAAAGAAGAGATTTTATAAAGAAAAGCCTGATGGGTTCTGCCGGAATTGCCATCGGAGGAATGGGCATGAGCGCCAAATCGTACGCTGCTATCATAGGCGCTAACGAGAGAATAAACCTTGCAGTGATTGGAATTAGGGGGCAAGGCAATGCCCATATTGATACCTGGGCTGCATTAAAAGACAACCGAAACGTATTGCTCAAAACGCTCTGCGATGTTGACGAAGAACTTTTCCCCGACAGGGTGAAAAAAGTTGAGGAAGCCATTGGAGAAAAACCAAAAACCGAGTGGGACATGCGCCGGGTTTTCGACGATAAAAAGATTGATGCTGTTTCCATTGCCACACCCAACCACTGGCATGCGCTGGCTACCATCTGGGCATGCCAGGCCGGAAAACATGTTTATGTTGAAAAACCAGCTTCTCACAATGTTTTCGAAGGCCGCAAAATGGTGGAAGCTGCACAAAAGTACAATGTACGTGTGCAGGTAGGTTTTCAAAACAGGTCCATTGCCAACGTGATTGAAGCCATGGAATTTCTTCATTATGGCGGAATCGGCGAGGTGTACATGGCCAAAGGTTTGTGCTACAAACCCCGCGATTCGTTTGGCATTTCGCCCGACAGCATGCCGCCCGAAAACCTGCATTACGATATGTGGTTGGGGCCGGCAACCTGGCAACCTTACAACGAAAAAAGAGGGCATTATAACTGGCACTGGCACTGGGCCACCGGTGGCGGCGATACTGCCAACCAGGGTCCGCACCAGTTTGATATAGCACGCTGGGGAATGAACAAAAACGAACACCCGGTAAATATTTATTCTTCCGGAGGTTTGTTTGGCATTAACCCGAAAGAGTGCTCGCAGGAAACTCCCAACACACAAACTTCGGTGTTTACTTACGCCGATGGAAAAATTCTTGAATTTGAAACCCGCGGCCGGTTTACCAATAGCGAATCGTCGCTCAATATTAGAATTGGTAACATATTTTATGGAACCGATGGATATCTCGAACTCAACGGAAGCTCGTGGAAAGCTTATCGCCAGCGTGAAGGGCAGCCTTTTGCATCATCATCGCGCGACAACCTGGATACACCCAAAGACCCCACTTATCTTGCTCCTCCCGGTGGGACAGAACATTACGCCAATTTTATCGATGCAATTCGCTCAGGCAGCGATTATGATTTACATTGCGACATCAACAAAGGATTTTATTCATCAGCTTTACCTGCACTGGCGAATATTTCGTACAGATTGAAACGCGAACTGACTTTTGTTGGCGCCTATGAACGATTCGCCAACGACCCGGAAGCCGATATGATGCTTACCCGGAATTACCGCAAACCGTACTTTGTTCCCGATGAAGTTTAATCCTGAAATCAGATGATTAAATAAAAAATCCGGATTGGAATTCAGCCCGGATTTTTTATTGACTGGCATAAAAAACAAAAGGCTGTCCAACTGACAGCCTTTTTAACCTAAACCAACTAAACCTAATAAAACCAAAAACTTACCAGAAAGGTAAGCTCACTGATTTGTCTTAAATATCGTAACAAAAATTTGTTTCAGCTTTTTTTGAAAGAACTTAATCTCATTTCTGCTGCAAATATATTCTTTTTTATTTTGCTGATTCTGTTTTGTTAAAAAAGATAAATTTAAATGTGAATAAAATGTAAACGAGGCTTTATTTTGTCTTTAAGTCGGTTCTGTAACTGTCAGTAAAACAAAATGATATTTATTTTCTAATTGTTTGGGTTCTTAACTAACCGGATTATCCAATATCCATCCTTGTATGTAAAGTCAGATTGGTTTTCCTCTGTAACTAAACAGGAAAAATTCAATTCTGTTGGCTCGATTACTAATATCTTCATGTTAATAACTCTGCCCTGAATGATTCACCCGTTCAACGCTTCCGATTTCGCGATTACCTACCTTTGCCCGGTTCAGATTTATAAAAATAATATGAAACGGATTTTACCATTAGTTTTTCTGCTTTTTGTAACCGGATATTTATTGGCTCAGCCAAAACATGAATTCCGCGGGGTGTGGGTGGCAACTGTCAATAATATCGACTGGCCCTCGAAACCCGGTCTTACAACAGAACAACAACAAAAAGAAGCGATTGAACTCATTACCAATAGCCGCAAGCTTGGAATGAATGCAGTGATTTTTCAGGTTCGCCCGGCTTCCGATGCATTTTATGCATCATCGCTTGAACCCTGGTCGCGCTACTTAACCGGAACACCCGGTAAATCACCCGATCCGTTTTACGATCCCCTTCAGTTTTGGATTGAAGAATGCCACAGGCAGGGAATGGAGTTACACGCCTGGCTCAATCCGTTCAGGGTATCGCAAAATATTAAAGAACCTTTGGCCGGCAACCACATTGCCTTTCAGTATCCCGAATGGATTTTAAAATACGGGAACCTGCTTTATTTTGATCCGGGATTACCGCAAACCCGCGAATTTGTGGCGTCGGTGGTAAAAGATATCGTTTCGCGTTATGATGTTGATGCGATTCATTTCGACGATTATTTTTATCCGTATCCACTGGCTGAAGCCTATCCCGATACTGCTTCATTCGCCCTGTACAACCGCGGGTTCAGCAAAACGGATAAAGCCGACTGGCGACGTGAAAATGTTGATATTATTATAAAAATGCTGAATGATACGATTAAAGGGACAAAACCCTGGGTGAAATTCGGTATTAGTCCGTTTGGTGTGTGGCGAAATAAGTCGGAAGATCCGCGTGGTTCAGATACCAAAGCTGCCGCTACAAACTACGATCATTTATACGCCGATGTAATTAAATGGCAAAAAAATGGCTGGATTGACTATTTGCTTCCCCAGATTTACTGGCAGATTGGCCATCCGCAGGCCGATTTTAATATGCTGACCAGTTGGTGGAAACAACACACTTACGGACGTTCGATGTATATCGGGTTGGCTACTTACAAAGTGGATGCAAAATCGGAAACCACAGCCTGGACAAAACCCGGCGAAATGCCGGCCCAGGTTGAAATGGTGCGAAGTATTCCCGAATTACAGGGTGTTGCTCATTACAGTGCCAAACATTTTAACCGCGATTTGATTGGTTTGCAGGATAGCCTCACCAGTTCTTTGTATCGCAAACCGGCGATTGTTCCGGCAATGAGCTGGATTGACAACACTGCACCACAGCCTGTAAAACGAATCGGTAAATTCGGGAAAAAGGTAAAATGGAAAACCGAAAAGGCTGAACGTGTAATGGACAAACCCAATCTTTTTGCGATTTATGGGAACGAGGCCGGTACTGATTTCGACATGAATGATACCCGTTGTTTTTGGGGAATAGTAAAATCCACTGATCTGAAATTTGCGCCATTCAACAACAAAAAGAAAAAATACGAAGTGCGCATTTCTGTACTCGACCGTTTGAATAACGAAAGTTTACCCAGCAAACCGGTTAAGCTGAAACTGTAAAAAGGCGGAAGTCCGAAGTCGGAAGGTGGGTGAGTGAATCCGGGAATTGCAGCAATTGCAAGGTTTTGCTGAGTTTCTTATTTCTTATTCTTTATTTCGGCTCTATGACGATTTGTATGGGTAATCTATATTTGGGGTATGAATAGCGAACAA
>DYSZ01000045.1 GCA_020726265.1 Draconibacterium orientale | reverse complement strand
CCGACGGTTGTGTGACTGTAAAAAAAGGTACTGGAACTATTCAGACCAAACGGCAGTTTAACGATTTTCAGCTGCACATTGAATGGCGCTCGCCGGCTGAAGTTATTGGCGAAAGCCAGGGACGTGGCAACAGCGGTGTTTTTCTACAGGGAATTTATGAAGTGCAGGTACTTGATAATTACAACAACCGTACTTACCGTAACGGACAAGCCGGCAGTGTTTACAAACAACACCCGCCGCTTGTAAACGCCTGCAAAGCGCCCGGCGTTTGGCAAACCTACGATATAATTTACACAGCACCCCGTTTTAACGAAAGCGGCACCTATTTTACTCCGCCAACAGTTACAGTTCTGCACAACGGCGTTTTGGTTCAAAACAATGTAAAAATGCGAGGACCAACTGAATACATTGGTATTCCGGAATATACATTGAAAAAACATGGCGCAGGCCCGTTGGTTTTACAAGACCACGGAAACCCTGTTAGTTTCCGTAATATCTGGATTCGTGAGTTGTAAAATATTCATTTATTCATAGTATAACTTAAAGTCATGCTATGAATAAAGACAACTTATGCAATGAATAAGTTGAACAAACCAAAGCCGGGAGCAAATGCCCGGCTTTTTTAATTAAAAAATTTGTGGATTATTTTTAAAAACTGATTTTTATGAATCGGTTTTGAGATGTAATCATTACATCCAACGGAAAGCGCTTTTTCCCTGTCATTCTCCAAAACATAAGCTGTTTGTGCAATAATAATTACATCTTTATTAAATTCTCTGATTTTAGTTGTTGCCTCATAACCATCCATCATAGGCATTTTTATATCCATCATTATCAAATCGATACCTGGATTTTCCCTGCAAATCCTCACTGCCTCGGCACCATCTTCTGCTTTAAGAATTTCGCTGCTGATATCGAAACTAATAATTGTCAGAAACTCCTCTGAAATAACCTCGTCTTCAACAATCAGTACTTTTAATTTTTTTTTCAATTGGTAAGGCGTATCGTTAATTGTTTGCATTTCCTTTACCCCGCTTAAATAAGGTAATGAAAAGCTGAATGTTGATCCAATTTCTTTTTCTGAGCTGACCTCAATTTTCCCTTTGTGCATTTCAACGAACTCTTTGCATAATAGCAAACCTAATCCGGTTCCCTTTTCGTTTTCGGTTCCCGGGACTGAAATATGGTTTTCAAGCCTGAACAATTTATTTTTGGTTTCTTCAGTCATCCCAACGCCATTGTCTTGTACATAAAAAGTAAAATAACCGTTGTCGGTTTTCTGAGCATAAACTTTTATAATTCCGTTGCGCCGGGTATATTTTAGTGCATTCGAAATTAAATTTCTGAATATTGTACTCAGCATCATTTCATCAGCATCAATCACAAGTGATGTATTAATGTTGTTCTCGAGAATTATGTTTTTTAAATTAAGTTTGGCATTTAAAAGGTTTTTAACCAAAGTAACTATCTCGTGTACATGAATTGGCTTGGGATTAAAACTAACTATTTTACGCTGTGTTTGCGACCACTCAAGAAGGTTTTCAATCAATGAGTAAACATTTTTTGTTGACTGGTATAATGTTTCAATCATTTCATTTTTACTTATTTCGCTTATTTTGTGGTTTTCTTCGGTTAAAATCTGAAGCAATCCAAGCAATCCGTTAAACGGAGTTTTCAGGTCGTGTGCGATAATGGAGAAAAATTTGTCTTTTTCGGCAACTGATTTTTGAAGTTCGCCATTGGTTTTTTCGAGGTCTGATTTAAATTTTTCGAGTTCAGCATTCTGTTCTGCAATTTTTCGCTTTGCGTTCGAAAGGTTGAGATGATTTTGTATTCTGACTTTTATTTCACGCGGATTGAATGGCTTGAATATATAATCGACAGCCCCTATTTCGAACCCTTTAATAATATCGTCAGTTTCGGTTTTTGCCGAAAGAAAAATCACAGGAATATCACGGGTTTTTTCGTTTTGTTTTAATATCCGGCAAACCTGAAACCCATCCATTCCCGGCATCATAATATCAAGCAATATTAATCCGGGTTGTAATGTTTCCAGAATTTTTAGTGCTCGTTCGCCGCAGTTGGCAACACTCAGTGCGTATTGATTGTTGAGTACACCCGAAATTACTTTCAGGTTAGCAGGTTGGTCGTCAACAACAAGGATTAGTTCTTTTACATTTACAACTGATTCCATCGTATTGAATTTAGTCGCAGAATTCTTTTTTTAAGGCAGCAATACTACTACTAATTTTGTCGAATTCGAATTCGCTAATATATTCTTTCAGGGTGGTTGCATTATTTTTCAAGTTGTTCAGATTATTTTTTATGGCAAATTCCATCAAAACTTCAATGAAACTTTCCATATCTTCAATAATCATGGTACTTTCAAGTTGTTCCATCCTTTCTGAAAACAACTCCCTGAATTCAGTTTTTATATCGGCAGAAAATTCAGCATTCAAACTCAGGTTCTTCTCATTATCGTAGTTAGGTTGGAACCCGCTTTCAAAATTAACCTGGGTCTCATGTTCAAGATGTCTGGCTAATTCTGTTAGCAGTAAATTCCGTTGAATGGGTTTTTGAAGATAGCCATCAAAATACTGGTTAATTTTATCAGTTTCGCTACTCATGGTTGACGCTGTAAGAGCGATAACCGGAATTGAAGCTGTTGCGACATCGGATTTCAATAGCTGTGCTGCTTCGTATCCGTTCATTACTGGCATTCTGATGTCCATCAGTATGATATCAGGGTGAACCTCAGTTGCTTTAGTTATTGCTTTTCCCCCATTTTCGGCTTCAATTATTGTAAAATTGTGGTTTTCGAGATATGATTTTACGAGATCGCGATTGTAGTCAACGTCGTCAACAATCAAAATTTTAGAAGAATTAAAAATGAATTCTTTGTCGCTCCATGAAAAATGTTCCTCCTGAATAATTTTTTCATCGGAGTATTCAATACTTTCGAAAACCAAGCTGAAGGTACTCCCTATACCAGTTTCACTTACGAGTTCAATTTTTCCTCCCATCAGTTCGCAAAGCCGCTGACTAATTGAAAGACCCAATCCGGTTCCTTCAAATTGTCTGGATGTTTGCCCGCTTTGTTGACTGAATGACTCAAAAATACGTTTTTGATCGGATTCGGGAATGCCAATACCAGTATCTGATACTTCAATGGTAAAGTCAACCGTTTCGTCGTTTTTTCTTTGCGTTTTAAGTTTGATGGTAACTTGTCCTTCGGCGGTGAATTTAACCGCATTTCCCACGATATTTAATATAATTTGGCGCATTCGTATTTCGTCGATAAACACATTGCCGGGGAAAAGAGGATCATCTTCAACAAAAAGATCAATATTTTTTTCTTTTACCTTTTGTGTAAAAATATCTCTGATTTCGTAAATCAATACCCTTAAATCGGTAGGAGCCGGTGAAATTTCCATTTTGCCGGCTTCAATTTTTGAGAGGTCAAGAATGTCGTTTATTAACGATAATAAAGTTTTGCCACTGCTGAGAATAGTTTTCAGATAGCCAATTTGTTTTTCATCTTTAACTGTATTCAGCAACACTTCGCTAAAACCAAGAATTGAATTCATCGGGGTCCTGATTTCGTGACTCATATTCGCCAGAAATTCTGATTTCGCTTTATTGGCGGCTTCGGCTTGCATTCTGGCTTCAACCATTTGCTCTTCTGCTTCTTTTTGTGCACTGATATCGACAAAGCTTTCCAACAAAAATATTTCACCTTCGATTTCGATTTCAGTTACATTTTTTAGTATCGGAATTAATTTACCGTCAACATTTTTAATTTTTCTTTCCGAATTTTCGATATGCTGACCGAGGTCGATTTCCGGGCACTTTCCTTCCACCGCGGGGCATAAAAAGGTGTTACACTTTTTATTCAGGTACTGGTCTTTTTTGAGTCCTGTTATTCTTTCAACTGCCAGATTTGAGTCAACTATCACACAGTCTTTTTTTCGAATCAGAATAATTCCTGCCTGTACCGAATTCATTATGTAACTGATTCTTTGAAAGGCGCTTTCAAGTTTATGTTCCGATTTCTTTTTTTCTGTAACATCATGAATATAACCATAAAAAAGCACCGAATCATCGGGTTGTTTTTCAGGTTTGGCTTCGCCAGTCAACCAGCGGATTTCCTTTTCGGGAGTTACAACCCTGAAATCAAATTTCCAGATTGTTACATCTTGAAATGCCTCTCTGATTGATTGATGGACCGGTATCAAATCATCGTGATGAATAACTTCGAATATAGGCCCTCCATCGTTTTTTACCATGTCAGGGGTAACACCAAATATGGCCGAAATTCCTTCGCTTGCATAGGGGAAACAGGTTCTGCCATCGGGGAAATACAGAAACTGATAAATTACCCCCGGCACATTTTCAGCCAGTTTGGCAACCATAATATCTTTGTAGCGGAGGGATTCTTCTGCATTTTTTTGTGTGGTTATATCGCGCGAAAAGCCAAAAGTTCCGATAATCTCTCCCTTTTCATCTTTTAAAGGCATTTTTGTTGTCGATGCCCAGGTTATCCTGCCGTCGGGCCATGTTTCTTTTTCTTCAACATCCATCAAAGGTTCGCCCGTTTCTATAATCTTTTTTTCGTCTTCGAATGACAACCGGGCATGTTCATTGCTGAAAAAATCGAAATCGGTTTTACCAATTGCTTCATCAACATTGTTTAGTCCAAAAAAATCAGCAACATTTTTGTTTATCCTGACAAATTCGCTCTTTCGGTTTTTAAAATAGATTTTGTCGGGAACCTGATTCATTATGATACTGAACAGAAGCTGTTCGTTAAATAATGACTCAAAATGACTGTTCTTTTTAGTTACATCAGTTCCTTTGTTGGCTTGATCAGGCTGCATTGTTTTTGTTTTAAGATTAGATACAAGGTAAAATGGGTACAATAATAAACTCAAATGTAACACAAAATTGACAGGTTCTTCGCCTGACAACAACGAACTTAAAACCTCTATTGCAACTTGTTCTTAAATACTTTCCTGAACTTCTCCACTTTCGGGGCAACCACAAACTGGCAATAAGGCTGGTTTTTATTCCGGGCGAAATAATTGATGTGGTAATCTTCAGCTGGGTAAAATGCTTTGAATTCAGTTACTTCGGTAACAATAGGTTTTTCGTATGCTTTTTCCCGTGCAAGACTGGCAATAATTTGCAAGGCAGTTTCCTTTTGTTTCGGTGTGTGGTAAAAAATGGCCGAACGGTATTGTGTTCCTACATCGTTTCCCTGGCGGTTCAGCGAAGTTGGGTCGTGGGTCACAAAAAATACTTCGAGGATTTCAGCAAAAGTTACAACCGCAGGGTCGAAAGTAACCTGAACCACTTCGGCATGGCCGGTGGTTTCGTTGCAAACCTCTTTGTAGGATGGATTTTTTACATGCCCGCCACTGTAGCCCGGTTTTACATCAACGACACCATTTAATTGCAGGTAAACTGCTTCTGTACACCAGAAACATCCGCCGCCCAGTGTAACTTTTTCCAATTCTTTTCCCATAATTCCGGTTGAGATTAACAACAGTATAACAATGATAACATTCCGTTTCATACACTTATTTTTTTAGCAGGCACTTGTTTTTTAACAAAAAGCAACCTGGAGAAAAATTTCTTTTCAAACCCCAGAAAGAATCTGAATTGCCCGAAAATTGCCCCTACCAAAAGCAGGAGTAGATTGTAAACCGAAAGAATCACAACGATGTAGAAAGAAATCCTGAAAAGCAGATGCGTTTCGGGAGTGACCCCGGCAAGATTAAAAATGAAGTTTTTTACATAAACAGTAGTAGTGCCTGTTATGGAAAAAACCACAAGAATTACAACTACCTGAAAATTGCTTTTAATATTCCATCGCCGTTTTAACTTTTCGAGCATAATTCAATCTTCTGTTATATAAATAACAAAAGAGTTGAAAATATGTTTTTTGAAAGTATCAGAATTTTAGCAAATTGTTTTGATGCTACACCTCGTAACTTATTTAGTTCGAACAGGGTTTAGCTCCTCAAAAAAAATGTCATCGTTTGGAACATCAAACTCAAGCCCTGTAATATTGAGGTTATTCGTCATTTTAAATTGAATGGTGCCGAAGCTGAACCAGGCATGCGTTTTATCCCATTTCAGTTTCCAGACATCGTAATGCCAGTGTTCGAGTGTGGCTGCCAATTCGGGTGTGTGTTCGAAAGTCAAATGCAAAGTTTCATTTTCATGTTTCACTTCAATATTGCCATAAACCGGAGCATAATAAACGCCTGCATATTTTTCGATTGGTAACGAAGGATTTGTGCCGGTAATCCTTTTTGCTTCGCGGTCGGCAATTCGTTTGTCTTCGGCTTTTCTTTTTTTGCTTTGCTCAAGCATCTCTGCCGACCAGTCTTTTTCTTCGAGTCCTAAAAATGCGTTTATTGCATAGTTTGTTACTGCTGTAGTGGGTGGGTTCATTCCGTTTGTCAGAACCACAACACCCAGTTTTTCGTCCGGAATCATGGTTACCAGCGAAATCATACCATCGTAACCGCCACTGTGGCTTACCTTCATTTTCCCCTGAAAGTCTTCAAGTCCCCAACCCAATCCGTACCCGCGGAAGTGGGTTTTATTACTGTTAGGTTTTGTAAAATCAACGTTGTAAGTATTGTGCATTTTCCACAAAATGTTTCTTGAGGATGGAGTCAAAAGTGTGTCAGTGCCTGTAATCCCGTTGTTCATGTTAAAAATCATCCATTTTCCCATGTCGTTCACGCTCGAAATTATGCCGCCCACGGCGCCGACTTCTTCCCAGTTTACATACTCAATCGGAATATTTTTATCGTTTTCGATTGCGTGCGGAGTGGCAAAATTTCCCTTTTCATTTATTTTGCTGAGCGAAAAAATGGTACGGTTCATTTTTACAGGGTCCAGAATTCGTTCCTGCAGGTTTTCGCCCCAGGTTTTTCCGGTAACTTTTTTAATTACCTCACCGGCAGTGATGTACATCACATTTGAATAGCCAAAGCCATCGCGGAAATTAAACTGAGGTTCAAGGTATTTCAGCCGTTTTATTATTTCAGCCGAATTCAAATCAGATTTGTACCAGATTAAATCGCCGCTGAAAGTACCCAAGCCAACACGGTGACAAAGCAAATCTTTGATGGTGGTTTCGCGGCTTACAAATGAATCGTACAATTCGAAGTCGGGGATGTATTTTTGTACTTTGTCGTCCCAACTCAGTTTTCCTTCCTGCACCAGCATTGCAATAATTGCCGATGTAAAAGCTTTTGAATTTGAGGCGATTGCGTACAAAGTGTTCCCGTCGGGTTTATTGGGTTTGCCAACTTCCAGAACGCCATAACCTTTGCTGAAAACAATTTCACCGTCCTGTACAATTCCAATGCTCATGCCCGGAATTCCCCAGTCAGCGACGGCTTTTTCAAAATAGGCATCGAGCTTTTTAAAATCAACACTTTGCGATTGGGCAATCAAGCCCGAAAGAAAACCCAGAATAATCAGCAGTGTCAAGCGTTTCATACAATTCAGTTTTATTGATGTTTTAAAAATAGAGGATTTTTTTTATTCGGGTTGAAAGAAATGCTGCTTCACAAGAATAAACTTTATAGAAAAATTGTTGATGCGAAAATATTCAGCAGGATTCTTAACTTTGAATGAATTGAATATCAGTACGATGAAAACATTGTCAGTCAAATTTCTGCTTTCTATTTTCTTCAGCCTGGCCATTTCTGTTTTTGTTTTTGGCCAGAATAAAACACTGGTTGGGAAAGTGACTACTTTTGATAGGATTCCGCTAACCGGGGTCGAAATTGAGGTAAAAAATATCGGGCTTGTGGTTTTAACCGACTCACTTGGCAGGTTTCAGACTTTTTGTAACGATGAGGACAAACTCACGGTTCGGGCCAATGGGGTTTACGACCAGAAAATCAGGGTTGAAACCGGAATCAGGATGATTTTTGTAAACCTGAAATTAAAAAAGGGAGATAAAAAACTTGATTTGGCCATAACTTAATAATTCCGAATCGGTGAAATTTGTATGTTTGAAGAAAAATCTGACGGAATAACATCAAAAAAAAATAACCATTATGAAAGTAAATTTTAAACCTGTGAAAAAAATTCTCTACTGGATTTTATTTGTTTTAGTAATCGTAATCGCTGCTTTTATGTATTTCAAATATGCTTTCGATTATAGCAAAGGTTATCGTGCTGGTTTGTTACAGAAATTCTCGGAAAAGGGTGTAGTGTTTAAAACCTACGAAGGCGAAATGATTCTCAGCAGCGTACAGTCGAACGCCAATGTGGCTATTGCTTCTGAGAAGTTTTTATTTTCAGTTGAAGAAGAAGTAATAGCTAAACAAATGGAGCAAACTCAGGGGAAACACGTGGTGGTGCATTACCGCGAAAAGAAGGGAACACTTCCGTGGCGTGGAGAAAGCCGCTACATTGTTGACAGTGTTAAAGTAGCCGATGTTTCAGGGGGAACTTATCACCCCTGATTCAAAAATTCGTTTGTAGTTATGAATGCCCTTTTACCACAATCAGCATAATTTTCAGGTTCAGTCTGAAAAAGCTAAAAAGCTGAAGGAGTAAATTCGTACGCCTTCTTTTGGTTCCTTTGGTTGGAATCGGTGGGTAAAATTCATCTTTATTTGCGCTGTACACTTTATTTTCCATGTTTTTTAGATTTTAATGGATTGATGACTTTTTGAATAAGAAACATCGGATAAGTAATAAGAATTCAGAAAGTTACGGTTCAATATTTTACCCTTTTTTACTTTTAAATTTGTTATTCCTTCTTCTTTATTTCCTTCTCCTCCCCTTTGGGGAGGCAGGGTGGGGCATTATTCCGGCACCAGCCACCAGAAAGGATAACCTTTGGCTTTGTGCAGAAACATGTAATGCAGAAAAAGTTTTATCCAGTGACCGGCCAGCCCGATTTCTCCGACTGTTGCGTTAATATCGCGCCCCCATTCAGGGTATTTTCCCCAGTCGGGAACCACAGGCGAAACGGTCATGGTGGCGCCCAATCCTTTTGTCATGCTATAGCCTGCCGAAACGATACAGGCCGCACCCATCCGGCCCATGCTGGCAGTGTGGTTGTGCATAGTTTTTCCCGATTTCACAGCTTCTGCAATATTCAGCGCAATAATTTTCCCGATTACCCCCGATGGCATCCCTGTTCTTGGAGGAGCAGGAGCTATCACAGTTCCATTCACACTTTTCATTGGTTTTGAAATGGGGTGAGGTGGCGCAAATGCAATCCCGGCTGCATAAATATTGCTGTAAAGCGGATTTTGGTAGGTTTGCGGCCAGTCATTAATGCTCCACTCCTCAAACGATTTTGGTGTGTAGTCAGCATCCACTTTCATAAACTTATTGGGTGCAAACATCAGGTCTGTAATGTCTTCGCCCGATTTGTTGAACGCTTTGATGTCATGTCCTGAAAAAGCCGGAATCAGCATGGCAAAATCAAATTCGGCAGTATGTATTTCACCATCAAGTGTTTCGTAATGGCAAACACCAGGCTCCACTTTTTTTACCCCAGCACGTTTAATCCATTTGATGTTATTTTCGGCAAAAACCGATTCCGTAAAAACCTTGGTTGAAGTAATATAACCACCACGTTTTACAAAGGCACCACCCATGCCAAAATCGCCAACTTCATATTCGTTCGAAATCCAGGTTATTTCAGCAAGATGCGAAAGTTTAAGTTGTTTCAAAATAAATGAGATATTCAGCGCATATTCAAAAGCTGCTCCCTGGCAGGTTGCGCCGGGGTGACCGGTGCCGATAAGGAAACGCTGTTTTTTGCCCTGTTTCATCAGTTCAATACTTTTTTGAAGCTCTTCCCAAGCGTGGGCGGCATGGTCGTACGAGCAAACCGATACTGTGTTTTTTCCCGGGCCGAGTCCTTCTGTGGCTTCAAAATTCAGTTTTGGCCCGGTGGCATTCACCAGAAAATCGTAATCCACTTTTTCAATTTGTCCTGATTTTTCAGGTGCAGTATAACTGACTTCGACAAAACCTTTTGTCGAATTTGCATCTCCTTCAGGATAAATGGCTGTTACTTTTGCCTGTTTGAAGACGATTCCCCAACGGTTATACACTTTTTCGAGTTTAAACCGAACCTGGTCAATTGTCATTTTGCCCACGCCAACCCAAATATTCGACGGAACCCACTGGTAATACTGGCTTGGAGAAACTACTACAACCTCGTGTTTCTTTCCCAATTTCTTTTTCAGGAATGCGGCTGCGGTGTGCCCCGAAATGCCTGCGCCCAAAACAACAACTTTCATTTAGCTAAGTTTTTAAGTTCAAAAATTCAGGGCTTTAAGTTAAATAAAAATGGTGGAATTGATTTATCTTTCAATCACAAATTAGAATTTTGTGCAAAAAAGTGAAGCGATTCTCGTTGTTTGGGCTGAAATAAAATCCTATTTCCCTGATATTAAAAAGCATGGTTACATTCTCTTGTTTGAACTCAAAATACTTTTTACTTTTATCAGCAACTGTCATCCTTTTTTTTAAAATTGAATCATTCAGGAACAGGAAATCAATATAAAGTAGAAATCATGAGTATGAATAACGCTGTTACCGTTGCAACTTTTACCAGCAATTTCGATATGAAATTCTTTCTTTTTAAAGAAATGCTGGATGAAGCAGGCATAAAGTTCATGGTGGTTAATGAAATTACAAGTACAGTAGATGGTGTTTTTGCTGGCAGCCCTACAAATATGGGAATTGAAATCCGGGTGTTGGAAGAAAAACTTGAAGAAGCTACGCAGATTTTAGATTCTATAAAATAGTGCTGTTGCCATTTCATTTGTATTTTAGTCCGACACAACAGCAGTCCTGTTTTTAGCTGAGACCATTATGTGCGGTTTCGTCCGTCAGATTTTTCTTCTTTTCAGCTGATTTGGTTTTTGGAACCGTTGAAAATGAAATATTTTTGGTGAAGAAATACCTCGGAGGACTCACGTATTTTTGCCTTATCCATTAATGCCAAATTTGTATTTTTGGGCAATTGAAATCAGAAGTATGTCAGAATTCACAAATCATAAAGAAACCAGGGTAAAACAACTGGTTGAACTGTTTAACGGGATTTTAAAAGGCGAAAACCTTGGTCAGTTGGTGGTTGAAAATAAGCAACTCATCGAATCGACAGTTCCGGCGGATGTAATTTCGGTGGTTGACCGTTTGGTTTTGTTGAAAATTCCGATGGACGATTTGAAACGGGGAATCAACAAACTGCTGAATTTACTTTATAAAACAATTTCTGAATGTCCGTATTATCCGCTTGCAAAAGAAAGTTTTATTGGTTGCCTTGTTGAAAACAACCGGATTTTGGACGAACATTTACAGGAAATCCGTCCGTTTATCAGGGAAATCAACAAAAGCCCGAAAAATGAAGAGTTAAGAAATCTGCTGAAATCAAAATTCCTCGAAATCGAAAAACTCAGCAATTATTACCTGATCAAGGAAAACATACTTTTCCCGGTAATCGAAAAGTATGAACCTGAATACCGCTGTTTATCGGTGATGTGGTCGTTTCACGACGATATAAAACGAAATTTGAAATTGATTCTTGAACAACTCAGTAGTCAGAAGTTTGATTTGAAGGTTTTTAACCGTTTATCGGGCGACCTGTTTTTTAATATTTACGCCATCAAATTCCGCGAAGAACGCATTTTATACCCGCTTGTGGAAGAAGTTATTCCTGAAAAAGAATTGAACGCACTTTTTATGGAGAGTTCCGAAGTTGGTTTTCCATTTTATCAGCCCGAATTTGTTGCTGAAAATACCCTGGCAGAGAATCCTGAAGAAAATCTGGTTGACCTTGAAACCGGAAAACTGACAGTTGAACAGATAAAACTCCTTTTTAATCATCTTCCGGTTGATATTACTTTTGTGGATGAAAACGACAAAGTTGGTTATTTCTCTTCTCCAAAAAAACGCATTTTCCCGCGCACAAAATCAGTTATTGGCCGCGATGTGCACAACTGTCACCCGCCTGAAAGTGTGCATGTGGTGGAGGAAATTGTAAAATCTTTCAGAAACGGCAAAAGAGATGTGGCAAGTTTTTGGATAAACATGAAAGGACAGAAATTGCTCATTCAATATTTTGCCATTCACGACGAACAGGGAATTTACCGCGGTGTGGTTGAAGTTTCGCAGGAAATAAGCGAAATACAAAACCTGACTGGCGAAAAACGTTTGTTAGACTGGGAATAATGTCAATTCTTTCAACTGAAAATCTGCAATTGTAGCAGGTAGGCAGCAGCACCTGAAAAGTAGCCGAGCAACGCAAGCAGACTGATTTTTTTGAGGTACCAGAAGAAATCGATTTTTTCTATTCCCATGGCAGCAACACCGGCAGCCGAACCAATAATCAGAATACTTCCACCGGTTCCGGCACAGTACGCCAGAAATTCCCAAAACGGGTGGTCGGTGGGGAAAACACTCAAATCATACATTCCCTGCGCCGCAGCCACCAACGGAACATTATCGACGATGGATGACAACAACCCGATGGCAATTACGATTATATTTTGGTTTTCTAAAGTTGTTGTAAGCCAGGCAGAAAGATTGGTTAATACACCGGTTGATTGCAATCCCGCGATACTTACGAGTATTCCGAAGAAAAACAGAATGCTCGACATGTCAATTCTGCGCAATGCCTGCACTACTGAATATTTTGATTTGTTTTCGTCTTCTTTTCCCTTGTGTAAAATTTCAACCAAAACCCAAAGTACACCTAGTCCGAAAAGAATTCCCATAAAGGGCGGAAGATGTGTAACGGTTTTAAATACAGGTACAAAAACAAGCGCAGAAATACCGGCGATTAAAACTGTCAATTGGTTTTTCTGGGTAAGCGAATGACTTTTTTCTGTGGTTTTCAAAGCAGGCCGGTTCACGCTTCCTTTTAAACTGAATGAAAGATAAATCAGCGGAATGGCCAAACTCACAACACTTGGAATAAAAACTTTAAGCATAATATTTAATGCCGAAATCTGGTTGCCAATCCAAAGCATGGTGGTGGTAACATCTCCAATTGGTGTCCATGCACCACCTGCGTTGGCTGCAATCACTGTGATTCCAGCAAAAAATAACCGGTCTTTGCTATCAAAAATCAGTTTGCGAAGAAGTGATACAATAACAATTGTAGTGGTAAGGTTGTCTAAAACGGCAGAAAGAAAAAATGTTATAAATCCAATCGTCCAAATCAGTTTACGTTTGTCAGTTTGGGTGATTTTTTTTGTTATTGCTTCAAATCCGTCGTGTGCGTCAATCAATTCCACAATTGTCATTGCACCCATCAGGAAAAATAGGATTCCCGAAAGTTCACCCAAATGATGAAGTAATTCATCGTTAACCAAATGTTTGTCGGGTGAAAAAAAAATGTAAATAGTCCAGATTAAAACGCCGGTAAGAATAGCAGATGCTGCTTTGTTCACTTTTATGGGATGTTCGGTGGCAATGGCTGCGTACCCGATAACAAAAATGGCGACAATTATTGTGGTCATCATATTCAGAAATATTAAAGCTAAGCTGAAAATATCCGTTTGACTTATTTACGGCTATTATCACAGGCGCTGAAAATAGGAAATTATTTTGGCTGATTAAACAGCTCCGATATTTTATAATCAAATTTTAATAAAAAATCAATCAGCAGATTTTTACTGTTTCTATATCCAGCAATACTCCCAGTTTCTCAATTTTACCTGCAATATGCCCGGTGCCGATGGCGCAATGATGTGCCGGTCCCTGTTTCGACCACTGATTAATAAATTCTTTTGCGCCGGTTGAAAACCTGTAACGACTGTTCGTATTCCCAATTTGCAATACGGGGCCGGGTACCGATTCACCCTCAGCGGTTAAAAGGAAAATACAATTTTTCCCTTCAACTATCGAAAGCAGCGTAACCGGGCCATGTTTTACTGTCATCTGGATAGAAAGTCCTTTGCCCGGTTTCCCATGATAAACAGATAGCGGAACCAGTTTTACCTTTCCTTCAGCAATGGCAAAATGGGCAGGTCCATCGTGGCCAAGATATACTATATCATCAGCAAAATCCATCAGATAGAACTCAGAGAATGACCCACCGGCACCAAATTCAGCCATTATTTTCATGGCATGGGCATTTTTTACCTCACATTCTCCGGCAACAGGAATGTTTTTGCCAGTAAGCAAGGTATTGCCGGCAATTACCGAAGTAACAATGTTTTCATAATCATTTCCGGGCTGACCTTCGTAATAATAAGCCAACGAACCAAGCTGGTGTTTTGCTGCTAATTTATCGAGAGCCACTGAAGTTTGTGCAGCTCTCTCAATCTCAGCTTTTTCACAACCATCATTTACATCGAAAGTTTGATAAAACTCACCGGTTTTTTGCTGAATCTCAGGATTTGTTGTCTCGTCACGCAATCTTTTTAGTTCACACATCTCCATTAATTCGAAATGCGTTCCAAAAACAGTGCTCATTTTTGTAAGGTCGGTGTAAACATCCAACATCCCGCCATAATAATGGCCCAAAACTCCCATTCTGTTCAGCCTGAGCGATTTTGTCACACGGGCAGCTTCCACCCATTCGCTGATTTCGGTCCAGGCTGTATTATCTTCCAAAAAACCTGTAACAATTTCATAATGAATCCCGGCACGATTAAAAACGCCGGCAATTTCGGGAACCGAACAAGCCTGGCAATGTTCGAGCCACAACCCGGTCATCTTTGCACGGTCGTTCAAAAGGTTGAAGGCTTTATAATCGAGCTGGGGAACAGGTTGCAGATTTAATAATATCACAGGCACTTTCAGGTTGCTCACTACCGGCAGAACCGTTGATGAAAGGGCATAAGTTGATATGTACAGAAACACAAGTTCCACATCCGCTGATTTTAGCATCGAAGCCGCTTCCTGTGCTTTGAAAGGGTTGTCAACCATCCCGGCATCAATAACATCGACCCCAAAACCTTCGAGTTTTCCTCTGATAAGAAATTGATAATATTTCAGGTTGTTAAGCAATCCTTCGAACTGGTCCCAGTAGGTTTCGAGTCCGATTCCAAAAAGTCCGATGCGAGATGTTTTTGTATTCTTCATGCCGATTTCAAATTCAGTTGATCTGCCAATCGCGTAAAGTTAAATATTCAATCTGAAATTTTCGCAGAACACTCCTTCATTCTGACATTCTTATATTCTGATCATACTTTACTGCTCCATTCCGTCCATGTAAACAATGGTTCCATCGTGATTGTAAAAAGCTCCCTTATTTTTATGCTGCGCAACCAGGTTTTTCCACCCGAAGGCACGCTGGTGTGATAAAATAGATACCATTTGCCTTTCACTTCGCAAATGGAGTGATGGGTTGTCCAGCCAACCACAGGAGTTAAAATTACTCCTTTGCAGGTGAAAGGCTCATATGGATTGTCGCCAATGGCATAGCACAAAAAGTGGGTATTTCCGGTGGAGTAGGAGAGGTAATATTTTCCTTTGTATCTGAGCATCCACTGGCCTTCGAAATAGCGACGGTCGTGGTCGCCGGCTTTCAGCGGTTCGCCGTTTTCATCCAGAATCACTGCATTTTTAGGTTCTTCAGCAAACTCCAGCATATCGTCGGTCAGTTTTACCACTTTGAGTGAAAGCGCCGGTTCGTTGTCAGCCGGTTCGTGCCACATTCGATGGCTTTGTTGTTGCGAAACGTTGTAGTTGTCCGCCCCACAAACCGTCAAAATACGTGTAATAGTTTCCGTCATTATCTTCCAGCACTGCCGGGTCGATGGTGTGACTGTCTTTTATCGGGTGGGCTGCGGAACAAACGGGCCTTCGGGTTTATCGCTCATTGCCACACCAATCCTGAAAGTATCGTTTTGGTCTTTTAGCGGAAAATAGAGGTAATATTTACCGTTTTTGCGGGCAACATCGGGCTCCCACAACTGGCGACCTGCCCACGGAATATTTTTTACATCAAGCACAACACCGGGGTCGGTTACTTGGACGTCGATTTCGTCCATCGAAAACACATGGTAATCACGCATATCAAAGTGGTCGCCGTTGTCGTTTTCGGGAATTCCCGATTCAATGGAGTGCGAAGGATAAATGTAAATTCGTCCATTAAGAACGTGTGCCGACGGGTCGGCGGTATAAATTTCGGGTGTTAGATATCTTGGTTTCATAAAAGCCCCTCCATACCTCCCCGAAGGGGAGGCTTCTTTTAAATTTTATTTTTTTAGTTTTAGGTTAGTTAATTTATAAAACCATCTGTTGGCTCGCAACAGGTGGTTTTTCATTGTTATTCTATTTCAACCGGAATGTTTGTAAAAGAGAATCTATTTTCTAAGTTTGTTATCAACGAAAACTATTGGAATGGGTGACAGCAGGAAATTGAGTTTTTCAGCCCATCAGCAAACAGGGTCTGATGCCTATCGCGATTTGTTTTATCAATATCACGGACGGCTCGTTTTGTTCGCCCATAAATTTACAGGCGATCTTCAGGTTTCGCAGGATATCGTTCAGGATGCTTTTCTGAAGTTGTGGAAAAAATCGCCATCGCTGGCGTCGTTCGAAGTACCCCGCGCCTATCTTTTTCAATCGGTAAAAAACAGTTGTCTTAACCATATCCGGCACATCAAAATCAGGCATTTGGCCGAAAGTCAAATCGTTTCGCAATTAGCGGAGGTAGAAAAGGAACTTTACCTCGCTCAGGACGATCCGCTGCAAAGCCTGCTTGAACAGGATGTTCAGCGCAAAATTGAAGAGATCGTACAATCGATGCCCGAAAAATGCAGGGAAGTGTTTTTGCTTAGCCGCACCGAGATGCTCAAAAACAGGGAAATTGCCGATCAGTTGGGTATTTCAGTAAAAATGGTCGAGAAGCAGATTTCAAAGGCACTTTTGATGTTACGCACTAACCTGTCGGAGTATTTCAGCGTACTCTTGTTTCTCCTGCTTCATAAAAACTGAAATTTTTCTTTTCCCGGGTAGGGTACTACCCTTGTCGTGTGTCACATTATCAGCAAACAAAATATATGAACGACTCAAAAAGGATAGATGTACTTATTGTTGGCTGGCTCGATGGCAACCTAACGGGAGCTGAGCAGGCTGAATTATTGCAATGGATGGAGCAGTCGCCCGAAAATGCTGCACAGGTTGCCCGGATGAAGGATATCTGGCAGGCATCGTTACAAAAAGTAGCAGAATTTGCCGAAACCGGGAAAGAGTGGGGACGTTTTAAATCGGCTGTTGAAAACAGGATAAAGGAGAAAAAACGGCAGCAACAAAAGGTGGTACGGCTGGTATCGGGAATTGCAGCGGTACTTTTGGTCGGATTTATCAGTGGTTTTCTGTTTGTAAAATACACGCAGCAGAATCCCATCTACATTACTGCCACAGCGCCTGCCGGGTCAGTAGCTCAACTGGTGCTGTCCGATAGCACCGTTGTCTATCTGAATGCCGGTTCGCAACTTACCTATTGTCCCGAAGGCAAAAGCCGCAACCGCGAAGTTACACTGAACGGCGAAGCCTGGTTTGATGTGGCGAAGAACAAAAAAAATCCTTTTGTGGTGCATACCCCTGCCTGCGATGTAAATGTAACAGGCACGCAGTTTAATGTTAAGGCTTATGCTACCGAAAACCAGGTGGTGACAACACTCGAAGAGGGAGAGGTGATGCTTTCCTCTGCCGCTGGTTACCAATTGGCGCGGCCAATCCACCTGAAGCCCGGTGAGCAGGCAGTAATCGACAGGAGTGCCAACAAAGCGCTGGTAAAAAAAGTGGAAACACGCTATTTTACTTCATGGAAGAACAATAAGCTGATGTTTATTAACATGAACATCAAAGAGCTGATTGTAACAATTGAGCGGAAATTCGGTGTCGAAATTGAGGTTACCGATCCGGGCATACTGAAATACCACTATACAGGTACGCTTAAAAACGAATCGGTGTTGGAGGTAATGGAATTAATAAAACACACATTGCCCATCGATTACAGTGTCGACGGGCAGGTAATCCGTATTGTAAAAACCAATAAAAAAGGAGGAGAATGAAGTAAACATTAACGCGACCAAAAAAAGCCGGGTGATGCTGTAACACCAACCGGCCAATGTTTTTTTTCACGGGTGCTGTAACACCCTTTTGTAAAATCTAAAACAATCAAATTTATGAAAAAAATACTTATGAACTCCTTGCCGGGTAAAGGCAGGGTCAAAAACTTACTTTTAAAGATGAAACTAACTATCCTGATTTTGTTGTTCAGCCTCATGCAGGTGTCGGCAACAGTATATTCCCAGGCCACAAAGTTCAACCTGAAAGCCGAAAACAAACGGCTGATCGACGTTTTGCAGGAAATTGAAGGGTCGAGCGAGTTCCGATTCTTTTACCAGAACGAACAGGTGAATGTGTACCGGCAGGTAACTGTTGATGCGATTGACCAAACGGTGGAACAAATATTGGATAAAATGTTTGCCGGCCAGGGCGTGAATTACAAAGTAATGGACGACAACCTGATTTTGTTAGGCCGCGAAAAGGATTTACCAAAAACAGAAATATTGCTGCAACAGCAACAAAAATCTGTAAATGGAATAGTTACCGACACTCGCAATCAGCCACTTCCCGGAGTGACAGTTGTAGTTAAAGGCACCACTACAGGAACTGTAACAAATTCAGAAGGAATATACACGATTGCAAATATCCCTGTTGATGCTGTTTTGCAGTTTTCGTTTGTTGGGATGAAAACACAGGAAATTGTGGTTGAAGGCCAAACAACAATTAATATTGCGCTCGAAGAAGAAACTGTTGGAATTGAAGAGGTAGTGGCGATTGGATATGGGTCAGTTAAAAAATCAGACTTAACCGGATCTGTTTCTTCAATAGAAAGTAATGAGATACAGGCTTTTGCAACTGCAAATGTGATGCAATCATTGTCTGGTCGGGCACCAGGTGTACTTGTTTTGCAAAACACAGGTGCTCCGGGTGGTTCTGTAAGTGTGCGTATTCGTGGTACAAACTCCATTCAGGGAAGTAATGAACCCCTGTATGTTGTTGATGGATTTCCATATTCTAGTAGCAACCCTACGGTTTTAAGTAACAGTGATATCGAAAGTGTTGAAATCCTCAAAGATGCTTCTGCTACAGCTATCTATGGTTCACGCGGAGCCAATGGTGTAATAATGATTACAACTAAAAGAGGGAAAAAAGGGCAAACCTCCGTTGATTTTGAATCAAGCTATGGCATTCAAACCTTGCGCAAAAAGCTAAACTTGATGAATGCAACTGAGTACGCTAATTTTTACAATGAACAAGCCGTTAACGATAAACTGACACCTTATTTTACACAGGACCAAATTAATGGATTCGCTGATGGATATGACTGGCAGGACCTGGTTTTTGATCCTGCTCCAATAAAAAATAATAGTCTCTCTATTAATGGAGGTAATGAAAAAACACAGTTTTCTCTCTCTGGAACTGTTTTCGATCAGGAAGGGATTATAAATGGGAGTAATTATAAGAAATACTCTTTGCGTGCTTTCTTTACTCATGAGATTAATAAAATGCTTTCCATTGATTATGGTGCGACATTAACAAAAAACTCTACCGAAACTAGGAACTCATCGGGAGGTAACAGAGGTAATTCGCTAATTAGCGCAGCGATTTCTGCACCCCCAACCTTGACACCGTACAATGAAGATGGTACTTATAGGGTTTTGGCAACTGCGTACCCATTTATCTCGAATGTTCTCATTAACCCGTTAAATTTTATTAACGAACAAACAAATGCAACAAATGCTAATATTGTGCTTGCTAATGCTGCAATTATTTTCGAGCCAATAGAAGGGTTAAAGCTTAAAATTTATGGTGGTGTTGAAAATAACGACAGCCGTTCAGATAATTATACCACCTTAAATTTTATCAATTCCAATGGCGTTGCAAGTGTCTCAAACACAAATAATTTAAGTCTTTTAAACGAAAACACCCTGAGTTACAATAAAACCTTAAACGAAAAACACAGCATTGGAGCCGTTATTGGTTTTACATATCAGAATTTCACAAGCAAAACACTGAACGGCAGTGGAAGTGGATTTTTGAGTGATGTTCCTGAAACCTATGATCTTGCTTCGGCAGAAATCCCAGGGATTCCGGGATCAGGTTATTCGAAATCGGTATTGCTTTCGTATCTGGGTAGGGTAAATTATTCTTACAACAACAAATATCTGCTAACTGCAAGTATCCGTGCCGATGGATCATCAAAATACAGTGAAGGTAACAAATGGGGCTATTTCCCTTCAGCAGCTTTTGCCTGGAAAGTTACGGAAGAAGGTTTTATGCAAGATTTAAATCTAATATCAGATTTGAAGTTTAGGACCAGTTTTGGTTATACTGGTAGTCAGGCTATCGCTCCTTATGCCACAATGAATCAACTTTTATCGGGGAAAACAGTATTTGGCAATGCCCTGTATAACACATATTCACCAGGAACAACTCTCCCAGGTGATTTGAAGTGGGAAACAACCGAACAAGCAGATATGGGCATTGATATTGCCATATACGATAACCGTTTTCGTTTGAGTGTAGATGCATACCTTAAAAATACCCGTGATTTGTTGAATACCGTGAAACTTCCTTCATCACTTGGATTTACTCAGACCGTTCAGAATGTGGGACAAATTCAAAATAAAGGGATAGAACTTGCATTGGATGCAAACGTGTTGACTGGTAAGTTTAAATGGGATATGAATGGCAATATCTCATTTAATAAAAACAAGGTCGTTAAATTATATGGTGGACAGGACATCCTAGGTGGAAGTATAGCTACCACATTTATTAATGATACTCCAAGTTTGTTGCGTGAAGGAGAACCAATGAGTGTGTTTTATGGCTATATGAAAGATGGCTATGATGAAGTTGGGAAAGAAGTTTACAAAGACTTGTCGGGAGCAGACGGTGTACCAGATGGTCTTATTAACCAGTTTGATAAAACCATTATTGGAGATAGCAATCCTGATTTTATTTATGGCTTGAACTCGAATATGAGTTTCAAAAATCTCGAGCTATCCTTGTTTTTCCAGGGTTCACACGGAAATGACATTGTTAATGTAAGCTCTATCGGCAATACAATTGATTATGGTTTTGGTCTTAACATGTTGAAAGAGGTACATGATAACCATTGGACACCTGACAATACAAACGCAAAATATCCGGCGCTTACACGTAAACTTAATATGCTTTTCTCCGATCGATTTGTTGAAGATGGGTCATATCTCAGGCTTCGAAATATTCAAGTAGCATATAACCTTCCGCTTTTAAGCTGGGGTATAAATTGGATGCGTAATGTGCAACTTTATGCCAGTGGTCAAAACTTGTTGACAATCACCAAATATTCCTGGTGGGATCCTGAAGTAAATTCACAAGGTAGCGGAAACTCAATTGGTCAGGGCATAGACTACTATTCGTACCCAACGGCTAAAACAATTACTTTTGGAATTAAAGTAGGTTTATAATCCTTTAAAATTAAAGAAAATGAAAAAAATAATCTTATTTGCGTTTGCAGCTTTGATGTTGTTTTCTTGTGAAGATCAGCTAATTGAAGCTCCAAAATCCTTAGCGGTTGAAGCATTTTATAATACTCCTTCAGAGGTTGAATCTGCCCTTGCATCAATTTATGACCCACTTCGCGATCCTAATTGTATGGGAGGTCTATACCCTGCCCAGTTAGAGGCATATACCGATTATAGCTATGGTCGGGGAAGTTATGCTTTATTAAGTAATTTTCAGGGACTTGATGGCAACAACATCGGGCGTGTCGAATCCATGTGGAATCTCTTTTACTTATCTATTCGTAACGCCAATATTGCCATTCAAAATATTCCCGGGGGTAAGGAGCTTACCGATGCAGAAAAAGCTAAATATATGGGAGAAGCCAAATTTATGAGGGCACTTGCTTATTTTACGATGGTTCGCAACTGGGGAGGCATACCTGTCAGAACTGAAGAAAATATGAAAGAAATTGAAATAAAACGTGGAACAGAGGCTGATGTTTATCAATTAATTCTGTCTGATTTGTCTTTTGCTGAAGACAATCTGCCCGATATTGCTCAATTACCAGGAAAACCATCGAAATGGTCAGCAAAAACTTTATTAGCAGATGTTTATTTCTTTCAGGGTAAATATATAGAGGCCAGGGATAAGTCGAAAGAAGTTATTCTATCAGGCAAATATAGCTTGGTTCCTGTTTCTGTTGTTGCTGATTTCGATAAAATATTCGGATCAGTGGTAGTAACAACTCCTGAAGAAATATTCTATCTGAAATTCTCACAATTAGGTACTTCCGAAGGGTGGTTTTATGTAATGTTTCCGAACCACCCGGGTACGAAATATCTTGGGGCAGGAGGTTATTATGCCCTATATAGCGATAAAGTTACAAATTCTACCATCGCTAATTGGGATGTAACCGATTTACGCTCAAATTTGTGGTACACTTGGAATATTGGTCTTGGGGCTAATTCAGTTCTGAATAAGAAGTTAACAGATCCAACTTCACCAGGAAATACCAGAGCCGGCAACGATTATCCCTTGTACCGTTATGCTGATGTATTGCTGATGTATGCAGAAGCAGATTGCAGGGCATCGGGCGCTCCAACTGCTGATGCCATAGAAAAACTGAATATGGTACACCGTAGGGCTTATGGTAAAAACCCATTAACTGCTG
>DYSZ01000209.1 GCA_020726265.1 Draconibacterium orientale | reverse complement strand
GCAAACCGAAAAACTGATGAATGTTTGCCGGATGCGCAAAACACCAGTGATTGTATTTGTGAACAAAATGGATCGCCCGGCCGGCGACCCGTTTTCGCTGATGGACGAAATTGAAAAACAACTCCAGATTAAAGTACGCCCGCTGAGCTGGCCCATCAACAACGGTCCCGAATTCAAAGGCGTTTACAATATTTTCAACCGAAGTTTAAAACTCTTCAAACCCGATATTCAAACCATTGAGGAAAGAATCAAATTTGAAGATATAAGCAACCCGGAGCTTGAAAATTATATTGGCAGCGATGCACAGGTTTTGCGCGAGGAACTCGAACTGGTTGAAGGAGTTTATCACGAATTCGACACTGCACCATACCTAGCGGGTGATTTGGCACCCGTGTTTTTTGGAAGCGCATTGTACAATTTCGGCGTGCAGGAACTGTTAGATGCTTTTCTTGAGATTGCCCCGCCGCCAAAACCCAGTTTTGCCGAGGAGCGTGAAGTGAAACCCAACGAAAACCGCTTTTCGGGCTTTATTTTTAAAATTCACGCCAACATCGACCCAAACCACCGCAGCCGCATTGCCTTTGTAAAAATCTGCTCCGGAATGTTTGTGCGTAATAACCTGTATAAACACATCCGCTCGGGCAAAACCATCCGTATTTCGAGCCCGACTGCATTTATGGCGGCACAAAAAGAGGTGATTGACGAGGCCTTTCCCGGCGATATTATTGGGGTGCCTGATACGGGAAACTTTATTATCGGCGACACAATTACCGACGGAGAAGATATCCACTACAAAGGATTGCCGAGCTTTTCGCCCGAGCTTTTCCGTTACATTGAAAACGCGGATCCGATGAAATCGAAACAATTGGGCAAAGGCGTTGACCAGCTGATGGACGAAGGTGTGGCCCAGCTTTTTACCAGCCAGTTTAATGGCCGGAAAATCATCGGCACTGTGGGTCAGCTTCAGTTTGAGGTAATTCAGTTCAGGCTCGAACATGAATATGGCGCCAAATGCCGGTTCGAAACCATGCCGATGCACAAAGCCTGCTGGATACAAAGCGACGACAAAAAAGAGTTGGAAGAGTTTAAAAAGCGTAAACACCAGAAAATGGCGAAAGACAAACTGGGGCGCGATGTTTTTATGGCTGATTCACCTTTTATTTTGCAAATGGCGCAGGACGAATTCAAAAAAATCAGGTTCCATTTTACTTCCGAGTTTTAATCATCTGGTTTTTTAACTTTGCAAAAAAACTTGCCATGATTATCCTTGATACATTTTTTAACAGCGACCTTTTTACGTTTGGTTTGCTGCCTTTGCTCATTTTTTTATCGCGCATTGTTGATGTTACCATTGGCACCATTCGCATTGTGATGGTTGCCAAAGGGCACAAAAATATTGCGCCCATCCTGGGCTTTTTCGAGGTATTTGTCTGGTTACTCGCCATTACACGGATAATTCAGAATCTCGATAACTGGGTATGTTATGTGGCGTATGCCGGCGGGTTTGCCACCGGAAATTACATTGGTTTGATTATCGAAGAGAAAATGGCAATCGGGATTGTAAAAATTCAGATTATCACAAGTATAGATGCCAGTAATCTGATTATGAACCTGAAAACAGCCGGTTATGGAATAACTCATCATGAAGCACATGGTGGAAATGAAAATGTAAGCATCATTTACAGCATCATCAACCGAAACGAAATTCAAAAGGTGGAAGAGATTGTAAAAACCACCAACCCAAAAGCCTTTTATTCCATCGAAGATGTAAAATCAGTCAGTCACGGCATTTTCCCCGAGAAAACTGTAATGCGTTTCTGGCGAAAAGGGAAGTAAAACAGTTCCTGGTTCAGTACTCGAAACTCTAAACTCTGAACTATTTGAATGCGTAATTCAGCGCAGGGTATTTTGCAAGTAACTGGTCAAGTTCTTCAACCACTTCCTTTTTCTTTTCCTCAAACAACGACTGGTAATAGCTGATTCCATCAAAAAGATTCTGCTGAAAAGCCTGCAACTGCTTGAGTTCTTTTGAATCCTGCTGGTTTTGCATGAAGTTTTCCATCCGCTCTTTAAAAATATCGAGGTACATGCTGAGTTCTTTCAGAAACATGTGCGGGCGGTGACGATTATCAAGCAGGTTCAAACGTCCGTAAATATGGTCGGCCATCTCTTTTAAAGTTGAAACTTTAGAAAACCAGGCAAGGTTGGGGCCGGGACAAATCGTTACTTTTTCGATGGGTTTCACTGGTATGTCTTTCGAGAGTAAAGCCGAAGTACTCAATCCGTTACACAGGCATTCGCGTTCAATAATTTTTTCGTAAGCTTTTTTGTGTTCAGCTTCGGGCAGGTTCATTGCGGCAAGTTCTTCTAATTTAAGAGTTTGATATTGTCTTGAAGATGTACAAATTGGTTTTTCGGTGAATTCGGTGTTGTATTTCAGAAAGCCTTTGGTACAAACTGTTCCGGCATGGCCATTTTGTGCCAGTTCAAACCGCTGTTTGTTCATCGATGTACCGCGCACGCTGTTAAACGGAACGCCAAGTGGCGATAAACCACTGTAATACAAATCGTCTTCTTTAGCGTCGGCAAGCAGGTTTAGTGTTTCATTATCAATGCTGATAACCTCGGGAACAAGCATAAACGGAGTGGCCCAACCCACCCTGTCCATTCCGTAATTTTCAATCAGAAATTCATGTTCTTCGGCGGTTCCAACACCACCTTGTGCAGTAACTTTCATTTCGGGAGCTTCGGCTGGCTGTGGCATTTCCTTTTTTTGCAATGCCGCTTTGTACAACCCGATGCACGTTTCGTACAACTGGTCGCGGTTCTTTTTGAACTCTTCGAGAATTGGCCCGAACAAAATGCCATTGGTCGGGAAAGCATGTCCGCCACAATTTACACCCGATTCAATTCTGTATTCTGAAACCCACAATCCTTTGCCGGCAAAGATCTTTCCCTGTACAAATGCCGAACGGAAATCGCTCACTTTCAGAATGATTTTCTTTTGGATAAGCCCGTTTACATCGGGGAAAAAATCTTTGAAATTTTCGATGTAGCTGTACAAACGCGGACTCATTCCGGCAGAAAGTACAAGCGACGAGTTAAGTTTGCTGTTGGCAAATCCGCGGAGTGCGGCATGTGCATCGTTGTGTTCGGCTGGTAATTCAACGCCGTCTTTATAGTTAGTTTTATCGAGTTTGGTCATAATGTTTACATCAATTGAACCAACATGCAGTTTTGAATCGACCCATTTTCTGAGTTCGTCAGCAGCTTCGCGGCTTTTTTGCGCCAGGTTTAATTTCTTCCTTATTTCTGTGGCATCAGGCAAAAGCTGAAGATATTTTTCAAACTCACCACCCACCTCCGAAACACTGTTCTTCAGTTCAGCTACTTTTCGTTGTACTATTTCATCAACAACATTCAGGTACGAGGTAATTCGTTTGGCCCTGAAATCTTCCACATCGTGGGTAATTTTCTTAAACGGAATATCGAATTTCTGACTGTAAAACTCGCGCATTTTTTCGATGGTTGTATCGTCAACCAGCGAAATAACCGACGAAATACCAAGCGGGGCAACCTTCACAGGTGTATCGACAGAGTAGCCAACGCCCAGCACAGGTATATGAAAAGTGTGATTTTTAAAGATATTCATTCCAAATTTATTTTTAATACGCCCGGTTCTTCGGGTTTATCCCGAAAAACAGGCTCCGGTTTGCCGCGGCAAAGAAAGCAACTTATCCGGCATCACAGTGCAACTTAACTTGCAACTGTTAAAAACGGGGGAATATTTGCATTTCAGATTTTGTGTGCTGAAAAATTGGAATTTATACGGCGATAATTCAAACGAAGTTCATTAAAATCCTCTGGTTCCAATACTATTTTCCCCTGTATTCCAGAATGTCGGCGGGCTGGCACTCCAGCACTTTGCAAATGGCTTCGAGCGTGGTAAAACGGATGGCTTTTGCTTTACCCGTTTTTAAAATCGAAAGGTTCGAAAGCGTTAAATCCACCTTTTCGGAAAGTTCGTTTAACGACATTTTCCGTTTGGCCATCATCACATCAAGATTTACGATTATTGGCATGGCTTACACGGTTAAGTCGTTTTCGTTTTGAATTTCAATTCCCTTTTTAAAAACCCGCCCAATCACCAAAAGTGCAACACCCATAAACAGCCACACATCGGCTCCGCCCAAATTCAGATGCTGAATATCGGGCATGTTTACACCCTCTAACACAAAATTCTCAGTGTCTTTTGCACCCCAAAACGAAAATAAGCCGATGCCCAAAGCCAGCCATGCAATGTTGATGATAAACTTCCGTACCGGTTCGTTGAACGGATGCGACAGGTCGAACTTTTTGTCGTGAAAAATCTTCACAATCAGATAAAACATCAATGCCTTCAGCACAGCCGTGATAATAATGAGTGAGACGATTGTAACATACCAGCTTTGATTGTAGTTGTACAATTCCGATAAATTCATCACATCCCATAATTTACCCGAACCAAAAGGATTATAAAACAAAGTAAAAAACGCATTGAAAATAATTGCACCGGCCTCGAAGCATAAACCAATAAAAATAATCCACGAAATCACGTTCAGTGCTATAAATGCATAATCTGTTTTTGTTGTCATATTAAATTCTGTTTTAAAATTATGTGGCAAATATAAAATTATTTTATTGATTATCAATTAATATATATTTATTTTCGGAATATTTATATTGAAATAGGGTAAAATTAGAGAGGGAGAAATTTCGATTGAACGGTTGGTGCAAGAGTAGTGCGGAATTTTGAACGGTTTCCTTTCAAACCCGCACGGAGCCAAACCGGCTTTTTGTTAAACACCTTTTTAAAACCGTCATACGCAATAGACGGATTGGCGGTGGTTGAACAGGGTAAAAACGCTGGAAAACCACGCCAGCCCGCATTACATTTGCACTTTATTACCTGCTGTGTTTTATTGTTCTTTTTTAGTTTTCTTTCTCTCCTAATTTAATCCTAATTTCATCAGGAAAGAACTCTTCATAATAATTAATAAGCAGCTGAGTGTATTCATTTGTTGTGATTGTATCAGAGTTCAATGAATACAATTTAGCTTTTTCTTTAATAGTATTTTTGAGATATGAACTTACAGCAATTGTTTGCTCAACTGTGATTTTTTTTGAACCAATTACGTTTGATTCAAATTCATAAATTTTACATTAATTCGGTGAAAAAATATTTGTTTTGGTTTTCAATGGTTTAAACGTAGTGGGGAAAAATATTTTTCGGGATATTTTTTTCTCGGTTTTTCGTACCTTGCCCGTTGGGGCAAGTATCAGTATTTCCCCATAATTTAATATTTTTATGTTAAAAA
>DYSZ01000208.1 GCA_020726265.1 Draconibacterium orientale | reverse complement strand
TTGTGTTTGTTTTTGGCCTCCAGTTCGATAACCTCATCAGGCTCACTTTCAGGAAGAAAAACTGGTAAAAAGGCAGCATTCTTTCCGTTGGTGTTTCAATTTTCAAAAAAGTTTGGGATGAACACACTTCGACTTCGCTTAGTTTGACACAGACAGAAAGAAATTTCTATTCAGATTGGAAAATGATTTATATTGGATTTAAACCCGAAACAATAAACCTCTGCTTACTGCCCCAAATAAAACCTCTTGTAGAAATCCATGTATTCCACAATGTTTTTTTCTTTCAGGAAGATGACAAAGTTGGATTCGGTTGTAAGGAAATTGCGGTAGTTTCCACCCCGTAGCGGCGTGTATAAATCGCGGTTGTTTGTGGTTTTGCTGAAATAGTCGCGGGCGGTTTTTACATCGGGCAGCCCGGTAACCCGCACAATCTGGCGGATATCGTCGAGTGGAATTACATCAACTTTCAGGTTCAGGCTGGCAAAACCGGCGAGGTTATAATCTTCAATTCCTTTGATAAATGCGGGTTGGTCGATACCCAGCGTTGGAATTACAAACACAAAGTATTGTTTTCCTACAATGTTTTGGTCGTAAGCTCCTTTGTAATCAGTTGGCTGAACATTGGTGTTGGCTGCGTAGGTTTGCGGCTGAACTGCTGCTGGCTGTGTATTCCCTGTTTGTGTTGCTGCAGCTCCGCCAGTTGCCGGTGCGCGCTGAATGTAGTTACCACGGAAAAATTCGAGGTACTCGTCAACCTTGTTTTGTTCAACCAGTTTTTGTAGGTTTTCGTTGGTGATGAGGAAATTACGATAAGTAGCCTGTCCCAGCGAATTAAACAGTTTGCGTGTAACCACCACTTTGCGGAAATACGACATCGACTCGTTGAGTGATGGAATGCCGTTCACAACCAGCAATCTGTAATTATCAGTTTCTTTTAACTGCAGCGCTAGGTTCCATGCCCTGAATTCATCGCGGTTAAACTGCGAGAAGTCATTCAGCAACTGGCGTGTCGAAATGTTTTTATCCTGAATGGCAATCACAAAATTCTGTGTTGTATCGATTTTTGTATTGAAAAGCTTTTCAGCTCCTGTGCTCACCACCACAAACTGACCGCGTTCCTTCAGCAGGTTGTCCTGTTCTTTGGCGCGTGCCATCAGTTCTTCAGGCGATACTTCGGTGTCGTCTTCTGTAAAATTAGATTTGATAAAACGACTGTAATTCTTCACAAAAAACTTCAGATAATCTGTCACTAATTTTTCATTCATCACCGCCCTATAGTTGGTTGATGAAATCACAAAATTGATGTAATCAACATCTTTCAGCGCTTTAAAAACACTGGCTTTGCGGATGATTGCGCCATGGTAAATAAGCGCTGCCTCTTTGTTTTCCATTGAGCGCACCACCACAAATGCAAGGTCATCGTTCAGCGGTTCGGCTTCAATATCGTAATCCACTTTTGTATAATGGTCGATGTTGTAGTTGGCAATATCGAAATTCAACCGGTTCATATCAATTTTCTGGCTGCGCGGGTAGGCAATCACAAAATAGTGGAGCAGGTCTTCGTCGTAAGTGAATTTTCCGCCAAACTCGTCGTTGGCGTTCTGGTTTTGCGGCAACAACTCTTCGTTTTTTATATCCTCGCTGATGTAACCCATGTCGATGAGTTTCTGGATATCGGTGAGTGTGCTGTCTTCAATCAGTTTCAGTATTTCGCCGGCCAGCGGTGTTGGTTCAGCCGTTGGATAAATCGAAATATAATTTTGCAGGTTGTTTTTAAAAGTGCCCATGTCGGTTTGAGTTCCGTGAGCCACTGCACCCATAAAATCGATTTTTGTAACCATGTTGCTGTCGGGTTTCATGGTTTTCATTTGCGAAGCCAGCGCTATTACCTGGCGGTAATTTCCGGCTTTGTAGCTTTTGAAAGTTTCATCGTAAATGCGATTGAGGCTGTCGAGGCGTACCTGCATTTCGATAAAAAAGTTGGGGTTGATGAGGTATTGCGCGTAGTTACTTTCGGGGAACCGTGTAATAATTTGGTTTCGGTAGTAATCCGATTTTTGCTTGTCGCCCATCAGTTCATACAAATCGTACAACTCGAACATGGCCGAGAGCAGGTAAATATTGTCAGGATAACGTTTAATCAGGTCTTCGAATGATTCGGCTGAACGCGGGTAGTTGTTAAATTCGGTTTTGAAGATTTTCCCCGAGTTGTAAAGTGCATCGCGTATTTTGTCGTGCGAAATTGCCATCAGCGAGTCGGTGAGTGGCAAATCCTGAGTGTAGAACTCTTTTTTGAGCGGGTCGTTTTCGCGATTCACCATCTGGGTCGAATCGATTTCTTCGCCATTTTCAGCCGATAAATCGGTGTTTATACCTTTGTTGGCACGGTTCCAGTTGTCTTCCAGTTTTCGTTTACCCCACAACTGTTGAAAAGTAACCCTTCCATACGAAACGGTTTGCGGATTGTAGAAATACCAGCCAGCCCCGGAACTTTGGTTGCCCATTCCCAGGCGGTTGCGGTTGCTGCGTGCGAGCGAAGGGTCACCCATTCCTTGCATTGCCAGGTTTTCTTCATTGCGCTGGCGCTCCTGTTCCTCTTTCATCAGGCGGGAAATAAACGACTCTCGCTCCATAACGGGCATGCGGGCAATGCGTTGCAAACTGTCTTCGCGCTCCACTGTAACAAGGTTGTCAACAAGATTGGTTAATCCTTTATAATTGGCGGCCACAGTGGCATAATCGGGGTAGGTTTCGTCGATAATAATCATTGCACTGTCGTAATACGACTGTGCTTTGCGGTATTCAAGGTCTTCGAAATAAATATCGGCAAGCGTGATGGCCGAAAGCGAGCGCTGGTACTGGTTCTGAAAACTTGTTGCCACCGATTGTGTGTAATTATCGATAGCCACCGGGCGGTTGCCGTCGTTAAAATAGAGGTTGCCTAACGCAAAATAAATCTGGTCGCGGAAGTCAAAATTTTTGTTGTCGCGCAACATTTTGTTGAGCTCCTTTTTCAGCTTTTCGGTGTCGCCAACGCCCGAGAAAATGCCGGCAGCATTAATTTTTGCATTGAAAGCCATCCGGTAATCGGGGTTCATTCGCGTAACTGCGCTGAAAGCTGCAGATGCTTCGGCAGTCATTCCCAGTTCCTGGTACAATTGCGCTTCGATGTATTTCAACCGCGCTTTGTTTCGTTTCAGAAATAATTTATTGATGGCAATGTCGAGAAATTTTATGGCCTCGTTGTATTCCTGCTGCCTGATGTAATAATCGGCAGTCGCGATGGCCAGGTCTTTTTCAAATTTTCTTGGAAAATTTTCGTCAGCCTGAATAGCCTGAATCACTTCTGAAGCTTCGGCAAAACGTTCAAGCTCGGTATAGCACCTGATGAGCCAAACCTGTGCTTGGTCGGCTGTTTCTTCCTTTGGGTATTTGCGCACCAGAAACCCGAAATTGTCGATGGCTCCCACAAAATTGTGCTGGTAGAAATAGGCTTCTCCCATCAGCAGGTAACTGTCGTCAACCCACTTGTTAAACTCTTCCTGACTTGCAAATTCCTGGTATTTTCGCGAACCGCCGCCGGGTTTTCGTTTGGGTTTTTTTGTAATCGAATGAATTTCGATGAGTTTTGAGCATTTAATGATGGCCGTTTCCATATCCGACTTTACCATTTCTCCAGCCGATGGAACGCTCGATTTATATACTGGTAAGAGGCGGGTAAAATCGTCCTCAATTTGCTCGTCGATGGCAGCAACGCCACTTTTAACGCTTTCACTGGCGTTAAAATAGATGTTATAATGCGAGTTGATGTTGTGGAAAGTACGCGTGGCACGGGTATTTTTTTCGGTAGAGCAACCGGCAAAAACCCACAGCAAAATAAGAAACAGTATGGTATGTTGTAAAAACCTGTTCAAACTGAAAATTTATAAACTCTAAAATAAACTCAATATCCTTTGGAATATTGTCTGTTTGCACGCCAACCCGGCGATTTTCAGAAGGCACAAAAATAAGAAAAAAAGGATGGCATTCGTTGGTGAATGCCATCCTTTGATGTGAGAATGATTCTTACAAAAATTTCATGCTTTGGCACTAAAATAACGGGGCCGGCTTTTCAAACTGCAGGCTGGAATATTCGGTATGCATCAAACCCCGGGGCGTTGCCCTGGGCTGAATTAAACCACCCTTTCAGGGCTTTTCCCTCATTCACTCAATCACTCATTAGCCCATTCACTGTCTTCACTTCCTCGAAATCTTCACTTTTTTTGTGGGTGCCAGCTGAATGTTTCGGATGTGAACGCGGTGCATCACATTTTTTGCCACTTCGGCAAAAGCTGCCCCTGTAATCGAATCGGGTTCGGCAGCAACCGGGTTGCCGCTGTCGCCACCTTCGCGGATGCTTTGCACAATCGGTATTTGCCCTAAAAATGGCAATCCCATTTTTTCGGCCAGGTTTTTACCTCCATCTTTCCCGAAAATGTAGTATTTGTTTTCGGGCAGTTCGGCAGGGGTAAACCACGCCATGTTTTCAACCAGACCCAGCACCGGTACATCGATTGATTTGCTCTGAAACATGCTTGTGCCGCGAATTACGTCGGCCAGCGCCACATCCTGCGGGGTGGTTACAATCAATGCTCCTGTAACCGGCACCGACTGTACCAAGGTAAGGTGAATATCACTCGTTCCGGGTGGCAGGTCGATGAGCAGGTAATCCAATTCGCCCCAGTTGCCTTCCGAAATTAACTGTTTCAGCGCGTTCGAAGCCATGGGGCCACGCCAGATAATGGCGCTTTCGGGGTCAACAAAAAAGCCCACCGAGAGGAATTTCACCCCGAATTTTTCGAGCGGGTTAATCATTTCCCTGTCATCGATTTTTATGCCGGCAGGTCTGTCGCTTTCGGCACCAAACATTTTCGGAATCGACGGGCCAAAAATATCGGCATCGAGCAGCCCTACTTTTTTGCCTGCGTTGGCCAGTGCAACCGCCAGGTTTACCGAAACGGTTGATTTTCCCACGCCACCTTTTCCCGAGGCTACCGCAACAATATTTTTCACGTTGGGCAAAACCGGGCGTTCCATGTCATGAATAAATTTCACGGCAATGTTGTCTTCAATCTCCACTTCGTCGCCAATGTATTTTTTGATGGCTTCTTCGCTCTCTAAAACCAGGGGTTCAATATTCGGGTCGTCACTTTTCTGGAAAACCAGCGAAAAACTTACCCGGTTTCCGGCAATGCGAATTTCCTGGGGCATTTCAAGGGTTACAATATCTTCTTCGCTTCCGGGGTATTTTACCGTGCGCAACGCGTCGGTTACATTTTTCGGAACGATTAATTTATGTGGTATTTCTGACATGTTGT
>DYSZ01000207.1 GCA_020726265.1 Draconibacterium orientale | reverse complement strand
ATCGCAAAACTGAAACTAATTGTGGCGTGTTTTGCGAAAACTCAGCGTACTTTGTAGTTAAAGTAATATGCAGAAAGAATTAATTGATTCTGTGGCCAGCCCAGTTGATTGCATTTTTGATGTGCTCCTGAATCTTTTCATCCTGAAAAGCTTCGTGGGTATGACCAAAACCTGTGTAGAACGAACGAATGCCGTCTTTTTCGTTCCACCAGATAATCGGGTGGTCGCCCATTCTGAAATTGTCGTTGTCAAACTTTTTAATCGAAGTTTCATCGAGTGTGGCCAACACCTTCACATTGGGGCGCGGGTTTTCCTTAAATGTGTACCACTCATCAAAAGTGGTGTACGAATTCATTCCATTGAAAGGCTTCATGGCCGGGTGATTCGATTTTTCGAAAACCACCGTGGCTTTTTGTGATGCCGGGTGGGTTTTAAAATAACCTCCCACCAAACTGCCATAATAAGGCCATTCATATTCACAGTCGGCTGCGGCGTGGATGCCCACAAACCCTTTTCCGGTTTTCATGAATCTTTCGAATGCGGCTTGTCCGTCGGCATCAATTGCATCGCCGGTGGGGTTCAGAAAAACCACAACATCGAAGGTCGAAAGAAAACCATCGCGGAGCAAAGCGGCATTTTCGGTGGCCGTAATCACCCAGTTTTGTTGTTTGCTTTGGTCATAAAGCATTTTTAGTCCCGATGAAATCGACTCATGTCTGTATCCCGAAGTTTTGCTGAAAACAAGTACATTCAGTAGTTTATCAAACTCAGGTTTGTCCTGCGCTGTGCAGGCAAACACCATAACCGACAGTAACACTAACGAAGACAGAAAATTTTTAATTTTTAATTTCGAATTTTTCATTTTGATTTTTTATTTGATTTAGTGTACAAGGTTAATAAAAAGACAACAATTCGGAGAATAAATATTTTCTATCAGTTTGTTTATGGGTCTTAGTTTAGGGTAAAGGCGTATCTGTTGGCAAGTTGTACCCACGTTTTCAATTCTGCCATTTTGTTTTCTGCATTACCTCTTTTCTTTTTTATTTTCTCGGCGGCACGACCCTGGTGGGTTGGGATAATATGCTCAAAAGGCATCAGGTGTCTCACAGCCGCTTCAAACCGTTTAAACGACGGACTTCCGGCGTACGATTCATCGCCTTCCATAATTGTACCCCACTGACTGGCGCTCATGCTGCTGGTGCCCGAGTCGAGCAAATCGATAATCACATTTTCCGAATCGAGTTTAAAAAACATTATAATCAGCCGCTTTGATGAAGGCTTCGCGGTGGGTACGGGTGGTCATTTTAATGGGTTCAACCGATTTTATGTGGAAAGGTTCGATGATTGTCTTCATTGTAAAAATTTTGATACGAAATTGAAAAATCCCAGTAGTTTAAAACATGATGAGAGGCAGAAGTTTGTTACCGTTTTGCTGTAGGATATTTTTTAATTCTTTCGGAATTGCAAACCGATTGTAAATCGGCACGAACAGGGGGTAGTAGGTAAAAACTTCCTGTCCGCGGCGCACCCGAAATGATTCTTCGGTGGATTGTGCCGGCGAAAAAGTACTCGATTCGTTGGCAAGACCGCAAATGGCTACCCTCGGCAGTTTTTTCTCCTGTTTACAATCCGAAAACAGTGCCACGAAAAGCACCAGAAAGCTGATAAAATATGGTTTCATTAAGTTGTTTTTATTGAATATTCAATATTCATGTAAATGATAAAAATGATTTTTTGTGAAAGGCTGTTTGGTGAAATTGAATTAAAATTTCAGGAGTCAGGGTGTTTATATTTCTCAATGATTCGGCAGTCATATGTTTAGTTTGAAATCTATGCAAATTAGCTTAATCCTTGCTAATTCTGATTTTGTTTTCAAACTTGCCTGTTTTATCGTTTGATGATTGCAAAACTATTTCAAAAGCTGGGTAAGTATGTAATTTGTGCCTTTTACACTGGAGCAATTTTTTGTTTTTACAAATAGAAATATGGGCTGCAAATCAGCACAAACAATTAACTTACAAGATAATTACGAAAAGTCTAAGATAAATTGAAAACTGAAATACAAGTTTTCGTATTGTCGCCGACAAAGATTAGATTATCAGTGCATTGACTTAGGTATTGTCCCCGAAAGGTTTTAAATTAACCAAAAAGTAATCTGAAATCTGCTTTAACCATTATATTTTCAATCAACTTTAAATACATGATTTACAGGCAAAGTTTAACTGGTAAATAGCTAAAAAAGTGTATTATAAATAACCATTCCGAAAAAGAAATCATAATGAAACAAGGAACCTTGAATATTCTGTGGCTGATTTTAATTTTTATAGTCACTTCGGGTCAAAAGATTGCTGAATATCCTGATAATAAGGACAATCAATCTCACAAGTACAAAAATGGTAACAGTTATGATGTGAATCTGATTTTAGCTCCCCGCCATTCAAAAGTAAAAAATGTAATTTTTATGATAGGCGATGGCATGAGCCTGATGCATGTATATTCTGCCTGGACAGCCAATAAAGGCAGACTGTTTCTGGAAAATTGCCAATTCACCGGTCTTTCAAAAACTTATTGTTCTGATAATCTAATAACCGATTCAGCGGCCAGTGGAACTGCAATGGCCACAGGCCAAAAAACAAAAAAAGGTTATGTGGCAGTGGGACCCAATGGAAACAAATTGAAAACTATAACTGAAATTGCCCGTGATGCGGGTTTATCGACCGGAGTGATTGCCACCTGCCGTTTAACTGATGCAACTCCTGCAACTTTTTCGGTGCATAACACCGACCGCGATAAAGCAGATGAAATTGCAAATTCGTACATCGATTGCGGTATAGACTATATTGCCGGTGGCGGAAGGTCTTTTTTTTCTAATCCAGCCCTTAATCTGAATCTGCTACCAGCTTTTGAAAAAAAAGGATATCAAGTTGCCGTTTCGATGGATGATTTGTCAAAGATTAATCAAGGAAAAGTATTCGCACCTGTTGCTGAAATTGATTTGGATAAACCTGCTGAAAGAAAAGATCAGCTATGGCAATTAACAAAAAAGGGATTGGACCTTTTGTCAGAAAATAAAAAGGGATTCTTTTTAATGGTTGAAAGCTCAATGATTGATGATTATGGACATTTTAATGAGTTGCCAACCTTAATGGAGGAAATTCTTGATTTCGATCAAACCATCGGAAAAGTACTTGAATGGGCAAAGAATAATCCCGGAACGCTGGTTGTAGTCACTTCTGACCACGAAACAGGTGGTTTAACTTTATTAAACGGAAACATTGAAACTGGAGAAATTGAGTGTCATTTTTCAACAAAGAGTCATAGCGGTGTAATGGTGCCTGTTTATGCTTTTGGCCCAAAAGCAGAGATTTTTTCAGGGATTTATGAGAACACCGAATTGTTTCGCAAAATTTCAAAGCTTCTGAATATTGATTAATACATCAACTCATCCGGTTTCCGGTTCGCAATCTCAAAAATAATTAATCGTTTCGGTAGAATTATTATTCTGCCTGTATCTGTAATGAAACATTTCTTTAACCTTTAAATATAACCTTTGTGTCCACTAACTGGTGCTGGCTTTAACAATGCAGCACAACTTAATTAACAAAACATTCCAGCCTTTTTTATGAACATAACTTAGATAAGTTAATATCAAGGTTATTAAAAGATTAATGGTTAATAAGGCAAATCTACCTGTTCAGGAAATTTTAAATTTTAAAGTTCTGGTGAGACCCGGACTTTTGCTCTGTCTGCTGCTGGCTATGAATTTTATCAATAGCTTTGGTCAGGTCAGAATTCCTGCAGCTCATTCACACAACGATTATGAACAAAACCGGCCACTTTTTGATGCCATTGATTGTAATTTCATAAGTTTTGAAGCTGACGTATTTTCGGTAGGCGATTCGCTTTATGTAGCCCACAATTTTAATGATATCAAAACAGGCAGAACCTTGCAGCAACTTTATCTTGAACCACTTATTAATAAAATAGTTAAAAACAATGGTTCAGTTTATGGCAATGGTGAGGAGGTTACCCTTTTTATTGATATTAAAGACGATGCCCTGCGAACTTATCAGTTGCTAAATCGGGTACTATCAGATTACCAGCCCTATTTGTCATCGTTTAACCACAATCAAAAGAAACAGGGGTGCATAATGGTGGTTGTTTCGGGTAACCGACCGATTGAATATATGAAAAATGAGAACATGCGATTGGCCGGGTATGATGGCCGACTTGAAGATCTGGATTCGGGCATTGATCCGGGCATTATGCCTGTTATCAGCGATAACTGGGTGAAGTATTTTTCGTGGAATGGAATTGGCCAAATGCCCGAACAGGAAAAATTAAAATTACTGCAAATCACAAAAGCCGCAAAAGTGCAGGGATATATTCTTCGTTTCTGGGGAACTCCAAACCGCACTGCTGAACAACGACAAAATATTTGGACGGTATTGTCTGGTGCCGGAGTGGGCCTGATTGGAGTCGATGAATTGGTTGAACTGAGAGATTTTCTGAACAAAAGGAAGCATGAATCCGGTGGCGAAAATGAAATGGCAGTCCCTGATTAAGCATCTGAAAGCAAATTAAATACACATTTTACTTAAATATAAATTTATGAAAAGACCAAGGATCAGAAGTATGTTAAAACAGATTTTGAATGAACTGTTTTTATCAAAATTAAACCTAGCAGTAATAATTTGTTCTCTAGTTGTTACAGGAGCTGTGGCAAATTCGGAAACCAGCAAGGAGCATGAGTTTGAAACAAAAATTCAGCAACAAAAAAAACGAATCACAGGTGTTGTTAACGGACCCGATGGTCAGCCAATACCAGGTGTAACTGTTGTTTTCAAAGGTACTTCGACAGGTACTGTAACGGGAATGAATGGTGAATTTGATCTTGAAATTCCCGATAATGGCACAGCATTGGTTTTCTCGTTTGTGGGGATGAAAACCCAGGAGATAAGTACTGAAGGAAAAACCGAGATAAACATAACCCTTCAGGATGAAACTATCGGGCTTGCTGAAGTGGTTGCTGTAGGTTATGGGAGCCAGAAAAAGATTGACATCACAGGGGCTGTGGGTTCGGTACAAAGTGCCGATTTTAACAGGGGGGTTATCAATTCGCCAGGTCAGTTGCTTCAGGGAAAAGTATCGGGTGTTAACGTAACTTCATCGAGTGGTGCACCCGGAAGCGGGCAATTAATAACCATCCGTGGACAGGGAAGTATCCGCCAGGGAACCGGGCCACTGTTTGTAATCGATGGATTTCCGATTGGCCTCGACGGAACGGGTTCGGGCACAAGCCAGATGAACTTTCTGAATCCGGAAGACATTGAATCGATGGATGTACTGAAAGATGCTTCGGCAACAGCAATTTATGGTTCAAGGGGTGCCAATGGTGTAATACTTATAACCAC
>DYSZ01000206.1 GCA_020726265.1 Draconibacterium orientale | reverse complement strand
AGCAATCTTTGCTCAGCCTGATAAAAAAGCTTTCCAAATTCGTCGATATGTTTTTTTAGAGCTGAGTTTGAAATCGTTTCGTAATGTGTTATATCAAAATAATAAGGAATTGGCAACTCTTGTTCAAGCAAAGTTTTTAGTTTCAAAATGGTTTCGGTGCTAATATTTGCGCCCGATACAGCAAGGTCAATATCGCTGCCGGATTTGTAGTTTCCAATCGCACGCGAACCATAAATCAATACCTTCTCTACTTCAGGAAACTTGTGAAAAGCTGATAGAATCAGGGTGTAACTTTTCTCAGAAATGCCAAAATTCATATCGATTTTTCCTTTAAGTAGTGGTATAATTTGCTGATTTCATTGTAGAAGCGATAAAAAATCTCGTTTACTGAACGATTGAAAATTTCTTCGTCATAAGTATGCGACATGAGATTGCGCATTTCCTGCATCTCAAGCCAAACTTCCCCGTTTTCAATTATTTCATAATGAAATGCTTCCTTGATGACATCTCTTGGAAAATTCGCTTCAACATTTTGGCTTTCCAGAAAATCTTTCAGTGTTTTCCACGAAAGTTCAAAAGTAAACTCAAACCTTTGAACCATTCCTTTTTTTTCCAGGTCGGTCAGTTCGCTGAATCTTTCAACAGCTTCAGTTAGCTGTGTAAAAGCTTTTTCAAAATTCTGAAAGCGTTGTTTCCACCGAATATTTTTATCATTCATTTCAATAAAATTACGAGGTGAAATTAAGGAAATTACATCAATCAGAAACTTCCGAAAATTGAATGTTTTTCGGAGTTAAAAAAAATGGTGGAGTAAATATTAAACCCTGGTTTGTTGGTGGTGAGTTTTCGTTCGATATACAAAACAGGCTGGTCTGGTTGAATTTGCAGCAATCCTGCAATTTTACCATCGGGTTTAATCGCCTTTAGTTTTTGCTCTCCGCCAAGTATTTCAATTTGGTAATTCTGCCGCAGGATTTCGAAAAGCGACTGGTTTTCGAACGAACGGCTTGTTATGCGCGGTACATAAATATTGGGCAGATGGTTGATGTCGTAAAATACCGGAATTTCTTCCACATAACGCAACCGCTCCATATAAACGCAACCCGATTCACGCTCGGGTTCCGAAAGCTCGAAGGCAAAGCTTTCAGGCCACGGTCTTATTTCGGGTTTCTGCAAAATATCGGTTTTCAGATAACGCACCCCAATAGCCGAGGCTGTTCCTTCAATCGACAGAATTCCAATGTTTTGAGGAGGTTTTCTCACAATACTTCCTTTGCCCTGCTGTTTCAGAATAAAACCATCGCGGAGCAACGCTTCGAGTGCATGGCGCACAGTTGGTCGGGTCATCTGGTAGGTGGTGCACAATTCGTTTTCTGAGGGGAGTAAACTCCCCTCTTCGTAAATGCCTGTGACAATGTGCTTTCGAAGTAGTTCGTACAATTTTCGGTATTGATGCATCTGTTCCATTGTGGGTTAAAATTAAGAAAAAAATAAAATAATTGGCACAACTTGTATTTACAAGTTAAAAAATATATTTTTACGGGCTATAAAATATGAATATATAAATTGTTTAAATTCAGTTTATTGAAAATTAAATTTTGAAATATTTATATTTACAAGTTTGTCTGAATAATTAATTATCAATACAATATGGCAATACCTGTTTTAATGCCGCGTCAGGGTCAATCGGTTGAAACCTGCATTTTTGGACAATGGTACAAAGAGGTGGGTGAGTCGGTCAGCGTGGGCGATATCCTTTTTTCGTACGAAACCGACAAGGCTTCATTTGAAGAAGAAGCAAAAGCGGATGGTGTTTTGTTAGCTGTTTTTTACGGCGACGGAGACGAAATTCCTGTGCTTTCCAATATGGCAGTTATTGGGCAGCCCGGCGAATCTTTTAATGAGTTTGCCCCGGGAGCGGCACCCATTGGTGAAAATGTTGAATTAGAGATTGTGGATGAATCGCCGAAAGTTATTGAATTTGAAGTGGAGGAAATACTTGCCGGCAGTCATCTCCGGATTTCGCCGCTGGCAAGAAACATGGCCACCAAATTAGGGGTGGATATTTACACGCTGAAAGGGTCAGGCCCACATGGCAGAATTATTGCCCGCGATATTGAATTGGCTGCTGCTACTGTTTCAGTACCTGAGGCTGTCGCGGTTTCTGTTAAACCAAAAGTACAGGCGCCGGTTGCTGTTCTTGAAAAAAGTGGCGATTTTGAAGTCCGCCCAGTTTCAAATATCCGCAAACTCATAGCCAATGCGATGCACCAATCGCTGCAAAATTCTGCCCAGCTTACACATCATCTCAGTGCCGATGCACGTCAGTTACAACGATTACGCAAAAGATTCAAAGCTGAATTTGCCGATGGAAAAATCAAACAAAATATTACCATTAACGATTTGGTTTGTTACGCAGTTATCCGCGCACTCGAAAAATTTCCACAGGCAAACACGCATTATCTGGGCGATAAAATAAAGTGGTTCAGTAAAGTACATCTTGGATTGGCTGTTGATACTGACCGCGGGTTGATGGTTCCGGCGCTGAAAAATGCCAGCGACCTTTCGCTTGCCGGACTTTCGGCACAAATGCAGCAACTGGCTTCGCTGGCACGCGGGGGAAGTATCAATCCCGATTTGCTGAGTCCCGAAGCTGCTACTTTTACAGTTTCAAACCTTGGAAACTACGGAGTTGAAATGTTTACGCCTGTAATCAATCTGCCACAGGTTGCCATTCTGGGAGTTTGTGCCATTATTCCGCGACCAAAAGAAATTGAGGAGGGAGTTTATGGTTTTGTACCGATGATTGGTTTGTCACTCACTTACAATCACCAGGCGCTCGATGGCGGCGAAGCAACCCGTTTCCTTGCCGAAATCAGAAATCAAATCGAAAATTTAATAGTTTAAAAAGTTGCAGGTTGCATGTTACAGGTTGCAAAATATCTGTAACCTGTAACCTGAAACCTGTAACAGAATAACTTCATAAAAACAAAGAAATGCCAAAAAATCAATTTATAAATCCGGCGGATGTTCGCAAGCCAAGTTTCATCGAGTTCAACCCGATTCCGGTTAATCAATACATTAAAACCGTTGAAGAAGAAAAAGAAAACTTTTCAAAAGAAGATTTTTTGCGGATTTACCATGATATGGTGGTTATCCGTGAATTTGAAAACATGCTGAACCTCATCAAAATCAGGGGCGAGTACAACGATGTCAAATACGACCACCCTGGTCCGGCTCACCTTTCAATTGGTCAGGAAGCTGCTGCAGTGGGAATGGCTTACACGCTTGGTGTGGAGGATTTTATCTTTGGTTCGCACCGAAGTCATGGCGAAATTTTAGCCAAAGGTCTTTCAGCGATTGCTAAACTGAGCGATACCGAACTGGAGCAGATAATGGACACTCATTTCGACGGAAAAACGCTGGCTCCGGTAAAAGGCGGTCACAAAGGAACTGTAAAGGAACTGGCAATTAAATTTCTTTTGTACGGAACTTTAGCCGAGATTTTTGCCCGCGAAACTGGTTTTAACAAAGGATTGGGTGGCTCGATGCACGCATTTTTTACACCGTTTGGCGTTTACCCGAACAATGCCATTGTTGGGGGCTCGGGCGATATTTCGGTGGGTGCCGCGCTTTATAAAAAGGTAAACCGGAAAAACGGAATTATTGTCGCCAACATCGGCGATGCCTCAATGGCTTGCGGCCCCGTGTGGGAAGGTTTGGCTTTTGCCACCATGGACCAGTTTACTGAATTATGGGAAGGCGATATGAAAGGCGGACTGCCGCTCATTGTTAATATCATGAACAACCAGTACGGCATGGGTGGGCAAACCTGTGGCGAAACGATGGGCTACCAGGTGGCTGCCCGAATTGGTGCCGGGTTGAATGCCGACCAAATGCACGCTGAGCGTGTTGACGGCTACAATCCGCTGGCGGTGATTGATGCGTATCGAAGGAAAAAGAAGATTCTGGAAGAAAAACGCGGACCTGTTTTGCTCGATGTACTGACTTATCGTTACAGCGGGCACTCGCCTTCCGATGCTTCGTCGTACCGAAGCAAGGAAGAGGTGGAAGCCTGGGAAAAACAGGATTCAATACTTTGGTTTGGGAACCAGCTCGCAAGCGTCGGAATTGCCACGATTGCAGAACTCGATGATATAAAAGCTGAAATTACCACGTTGGTTACCAGTACATTGAAGCTAGCCATTGATGACGAAGTTTCGCCACACATGGATATGAAAAAATATCCGAACCTGATTGGCGAAATGATGTTCAGCAACCAAAGTGTGGATAAAATGGAAGACCGTCCGGTGGAAGTAAATCATCCGATGACTGAAAATCCACGCGTCAAACAACTCGAAACCAAAGAGCGGTTTATGTTCGACGAGAATGGAAAACCTTTTTCGAAAATAAAACAATACGCACTGCGCGATGGGATTTTTGAAGCAATCGTCGATCGCTTTTACAAAGATCCGACGCTGATTGCTTATGGTGAAGAAAACCGTGATTGGGGTGGTGCATTTGCCGTTTACCGCGGACTTACAGAAGCTTTGCCTTACCACCGATTATTCAACTCGCCAATTTCGGAAGCATCAATTGTTGGTACTGCCATTGGTTACGCCATGTGTGGAGGCCGCGTAGTTCCAGAAATTATGTATTGCGATTTTCTGGGTCGAGCTGGCGACGAAGTTTTTAACCAGCTTCCAAAATGGCAGGCCATGAGTGGAAATGTGTTGAAAATGCCGGTTGTGATTAGGGTTTCGGTTGGTTCGAAATACGGGGCGCAACACTCACAGGACTGGACTGCACTGGCAGCCCACATTCCCGGGCTGAAAGTTGTTTTCCCGGTTACGCCTTACGATGCCAAAGGTTTGATGAACATCGCCCTCCAGGGAACTGATCCCGTGATTTTCTTCGAAAGCCAGCGGGTTTACGATATTGGCGAAATGTTCCATAAAGGTGGCGTTCCGGCTGAATATTACGAAATTCCGATGGGAGAACCTGATATAAAAAGAGCAGGAACTGATGTTACTATCCTCACAATTGGCGCAACTTTATACAGGGCGCTGGACGCAGCAAAAATTCTGGAAGAAAAATATAACCTTTCAGCCGAGGTGATTGATGCTCGTTCGCTGGTACCGTTTAACTACGATTTGGTGATTGAATCTGTAAAGAAAACCGGGCGGATTGTAATTTCAGGAGATGCTTCGGGTCGTGGTTCTTTCCTTCGCGATTTGGCTTCAAATATAACCGAACTGGCCTTTGATTATCTCGATGCTCCGCCGGTTGTTGTTGGTTCGCGCAACTGGATTACACCTGCTTACGAACTTGAAGATTCTTTCTTCCCGCAGCCGCAGTGGATTATTGACGCCATTCACGAACGCATTGTTCCATTGAAGGACCATGTTTCTGAAAACGATTTCACCGAA
>DYSZ01000003.1 GCA_020726265.1 Draconibacterium orientale | reverse complement strand
CAAGTAAATTTTTTTCATAATACAAATCCTTTAGAAGTTAAATAATATTCAGTTTTTTATATATTTTTTCCGTCGGTTAAATTATACATATTCAGTATTAGTAGAAAATAATTCCGGCGTTTTTTATAACAATAATAATGTTAATAAAATTTTGTTTTTGAACTTGTAATGTTTGCGAATCATCGGGTTGCTTATATAAAATATTTGTCTATTTTTGCGGCCAGTTAATTTTAAGCTGTTGTTATTGATAGCGATGCAGCGGTTTAAACATTGTATAACAAATAAATAGTTCTTTAAAATGTATTTGACATCAGAAAAAAAACAGGAGCTTTTTGCCCAGCACGGCAAAAGCGCCACTGACACCGGCAGCGCTGAAGGACAGGTTGCATTGTTCACATTCAGGATTAATCACTTAACTGAGCACCTGAAACAAAACAAAAAAGACCACAGCACACGCCGTTCACTCATTAAATTGGTTGGTAAACGCCGCAGTTTGCTCGACTATTTAATGAAAAAAGATATCGGGCGTTATCGTTCTATTATCAAAGAGTTGAACTTACGTAAGTAAAATAATCGAAGGGCAATGCATTGTATTGCCCTTCTTTTTTCTAAATTGCAAAGCCTCACCACCCATTGTAATTTTTTTAACAGTTATCAGATTTATTTTAAAACATTATGGTAAACGCAACAATTAAAACAATTGAACTTGCCGACGGCAGGAACATTACCATTGAAACCGGGAAGCTGGCCAAACAGGCCGATGGATCGGTTGTAGTAAGAATGGGTGACACCATGTTGCTTGCAACAGTGGTTTCGGCCAGGGTAGCCAAAGAAAATGTGGATTTTATGCCACTTGCAGTCGATTATCGCGAAAAATTTTCAGCAGCAGGCCGTTTCCCGGGCGGATTTTTGAAAAGGGAATCACGCCCAAGCGATGAGGAAATCCTCGTGTCGCGTCTTGTTGACCGTACCCTGCGTCCGCTTTTCCCTGCTGATTATCATGCCGAAACAGCAGTGATGATTTCACTGATTTCAGCAAATCAATCCGATTTGCCCGATGCACTCGCAGGCCTTGCAGCTTCAGCTGCCATTGCTGTTTCAGATGTACCGTTCGAAACCCCGATTTCAGAAGTAAGGGTTGGTCTTATTAACGGCAAATTTGTAATTAACCCGAACCGTGAAGAACTTGCACTTTCAGATATCGATATGATTGTTGGCGCTTCGTACGACAACATCATGATGGTGGAAGGAGAGCTTAACGAAGTTTCAGAAGAAACCATGCTGGGCGCTATTAAATTCGCCCACGAAGAGATTAGAAAACACTGCAAAGCACAGGAAGAACTGGCTGCACAACTGGGTGTGGTAAAACGTACTTACAGCCACGAAGTGAACGATGAGGCAATTCGTGAAAAAGTGAATACCGATTTGTATGAAAAATGTTATGCCATTTGCGAGCTGCAAATCCAAAACAAAGCCGAACGTCTTGAAGCTTTTCAGTCACTTGTGGCTGATTATATCGAAGAATACAAAGCAGCCAACGCTGATAATACAGAAATCGATGTAAACCTCAACATCTCGCTGATTAAAAAATATTATCACGATGTGGAGAAAGAGGCGATGCGCCGGATGATTCTTGACAAAGGAATCCGTTTGGATGGCCGAAATACAACACAAATTCGCCCGATTTGGGGTGAAGTGAATTATTTGCCGGGTTCTCACGGGTCTGCAATTTTTACCCGTGGCGAAACACAGTCGCTGACTTCGGTTACGCTGGGTACCAAAATGGACATCAAAAAAATTGACGGTGTTACTTTCCAGGGAACAGAAAAATTTCTGCTGCACTATAATTTCCCTCCATTCTCGGTGGGTGAGGCGGGTGTTCCGAGAGGAACCGGTCGTCGCGAAATCGGGCATGGTAACCTTGCACTTCGTGCACTGAAAAAAATGATTCCAAGTGATTTTCCTTATGTACTTCGCATTGTTTCAGATATTCTTGAATCAAACGGGTCATCGTCGATGGCAACAGTTTGTGCGGGAACGATGGGAATGATGGATGCCGGCGTGAAAATGAAAAAACCGGTTTCGGGTATTGCCATGGGTTTAATTTCGGATAAAGCCACCGGAAAATATGCCGTGCTTTCGGATATTCTTGGCGACGAAGATCACCTTGGTGATATGGACTTTAAAGTAACTGGTACTGCCGATGGAATTACCGCTACACAGATGGATATTAAAGTTGATGGACTTTCATACGAAGTGCTTACCCAGGCACTTGCTCAGGCAAAAGAAGGCCGGTTGCATATTTTAGGCAAAATTCTGGAAATAATTCCTGAACCACGTACCGATTTCAAACCAAATGTGCCTCGTATCGAAGTGGTTCAGATACCAAAAGATATGATTGGCGCTGTAATTGGACCGGGTGGAAAAATTATCCAGGCAATTCAGGAAGAAACTAAAACGGTTATTGTAATCGAAGAAATCGATGATTACGGATTGGTTGAAATTTCAGCTACCGGACTCGACTCGATTAATGCAGCAAAAGCCCGTATTAAAGCAATTGTTGCCATTCCCGAAGTTGGTGAAATTTATACCGGGAAAGTAAAATCAGTGGTTTCATTCGGAGCATTTATTGAAATTATTCCTGGTAAGGAAGCGCTGCTTCATGTTTCAGAAATGGCCTGGGAACGGGTTGAAAATGCCGAAGACTTTGCTAAAGAAGGCGATATGATTGAAGTGAAACTGATTGGAACTGATCCAAAAACAGGAAAACTCAAACTTTCGCACAAAGTACTTCTGCCAAAACCTGAAGGGTATGTTGAACGTCCGCCGCGCGAAGACCGCGGATCACGCGATGATCGCGGCCCGCGTCGTGATGACCGTGGAGGCGACCGCAGAGATAACTTCAGACGTGATGATCGTGGTCCCCGACGTGATGACCGCGGTGGCGACCGCCGTGACAATAATTTCCGTGGCGACCGCCGTGATAACGGTCCGAGACCGCACCGCGACAACGAATAACTGAGAATTATTTTAATCTCATAAAATAACTTAAAAACCGTTCGGTTACCGAACGGTTTTTTTTTGTCTCTCATTCATTATTTCTACATTTAAAAACCGTAAAATTAACGGGATTCGGAATTTAAATTGCAGATATTCAAGTGGTAATAAATAGTATTTTATGCGTTTTTTGGTAATTGAAGGAAATATTGGGGTCGGAAAAACTACGCTGGCAAAAATGATAGCCGGGGAAATGAATGCAAAACTTGTACTTGAACAGTTTGCCGATAACCCGTTTTTACCCAAATTTTATAACGACCCCGACCGGTATTCTTTCCCGCTTGAGCTGTCTTTTCTGGCCGACAGGTATAATCAAATCAAAAAAGATGTGTTCAATCCTGAATTATTTCAGTCGTTTACCATTGCCGATTACTTTTTTGCCAAATCAGCAATTTTTGCACAAAATACGCTGAAAGACGATGAGTACAGGTTGTTCAGGCAGATTTTCGATATCGTTTTTGAATCGATGCCAAAACCCGATTTATATGTCTATTTACATGCCGACACCGACAAACTCCTGCAAAATATAAAGTATCGCGGACGTAGTTATGAACAGAATATTTCAGGTGATTATCTCGACAAAATCAGGAATGGATATTTTGGCTTTTTTAAACAGATTTCGGCGTTCCCAATTTTAATTATCGATATTAGCAAAATCGATTTTGTCGTGGATTCTGACAAATATCAGGAATTAAAAACAGCTATTTTTCAGACCGGATATAAATTAGGGATGAACAGGTTAATTATGGGTTAAAACATTCTTTTTTTTTGCCTTTTTTTTAAAAAGCTTTTTATTTTTATGCACTGATTTTTAAAAACTAATTTTGAATTTATCTAATAATTTGTGTTATGAGTTATCTGAACCTTAAGGCAATTTTACTGGTAGCTGTGGTGGTTATTTTATCGTCCTGTTCGGGATTGAATAAAATGAAGAAAAATGCCGACAAAATCCAGTACAGGGTAACACCGGATGTTTTGGAAAGCCACGCCGGAAAAGTTGATTTTTCAGTCGATACACGTTATCCTGCCAAGTATTTTAACAAAAAAGTCACTGTAACAGCCACTCCGGTATTAAAATATGCCGATGGCACAACCTCGTTGAATCTTGCCACAGTGCAGGGCGAAAGCGTAAAAGCCAACAACAAGGTTGTGAATTATAAAGCGGGTGGAAGTGTTTCGTACAAAGACGGATTTGCCTATAAACCTGAAATGGCTAAATCGGAACTGTATATGAATCTTTCAGCATCGAAAGGTAAAAAGAAAGTTGACTTCGCTCCGCAGAAAATTGCAACCGGAGTGCTTGCCACCAGCGAAATGGTTGCCAACTATCCAAAACCAATTCTTGGTATTAACCGCGAAGAAAATAAAACAGGGAAATACGACCCGAATATCGACCCGTTTCAACGGATTGTGCCTGATGAAATGATGGCTGATATCCATTATCAGATTAATAAAGCAGAAGTTCGCAAAGAAGAGGTGGCTGCAAAGGACGTTCGCGATCTTGAGGATTTCACAAAAAAAGCCAACGCTGACGAAAAAGTAGATTTGAAAAGGGTTGAAGTTGCTGCATATGCATCACCCGATGGTACCATCGATTTGAATACCGAACTTGCCGCACAACGCAAAGAATCGTCAACTGCATTTCTGGCACAGAAATTAAAAGAATCTGGTGTCGATATTGAATTGAAAACGAAATACACACCCGAAGACTGGGATGGTTTCAAAGCATTAATGGAAAAATCAAACATTCCTGATAAAGACCTAATTTTACGTGTGCTTTCGATGTACAACGACCCGGAAGTTCGTGAGCGTGAAATCAAAAACCTGAGCGAAGCTTTTACAGGTGTTACCGACGAAATTCTTCCACAACTGCGCCGTGCAAAAATGACTACAAGTGTTGATTTAATTGGTAAATCAGACGAAGAACTGAAAGAACTGGCCAAGTCGAATCCGGCTTCACTCAACCCGGCTGAATTGCTTTATGCAGCCACTTTGTTTGAAAGTTTGGATGAGCAACTTGCAATTTATAACTCGTTTATAAAAATTTATCCTAACGACTGGCGCGGTTCGAACAATGCTGGTTATGTTCTTGTAAAACAGGGTAAATATGCCGAGGCAAAACCATTGTTCGAAAAGGCTGAAACGCAGATGAATAACGAACCTATCGTTAAAAACAACCTCGGTGCCGTAACTTTAAAAGAAGGCGACGTGCAGAAAGCAGAAACGCTTTTTGGTGCTGCTGCCGGAGCAGGTAACGAAGTAAACTACAACCTCGGAATTGTTAGCATGAAAAAAGGCGAATACGACAAAGCGGCAAAATATTTTGTGAAAGACGAAGATGTAAATTCGGCTTTAGCCAAAATGATGACAGGTAATAACAACGGCGCTTTGCAGGATTTGGAAGCATTCGACAAACCCGATTGCTTTATGAAAGAATACCTGAAAGCTGTAATTGGCGCACGTACTGCCAAAGAAAACCTGTTGTTCGAAAGTTTGCAGAAAGCTTGTACCATTAATCCTGAAATGAAAGCCAAAGCACGCAACGACATGGAATTTGCCCGCTATTTCGAAAATCCGAAATTTGTGGAAATCACCAGGTAAAAAACCATTCGATTATAATTCAGGGGCAGTTCGTTTACCAACGGGTTGTCCCTTTTTTTATGCTCAGGCTGAAAATAAATCTTTGGTAATTCGGTTAAAAACAGTATTTTTTCCTCCTTAAAACTTAATTTTTTAAATGTCATGGAATACATTAACAATTACATTGAAACGAATAAAGAACGCTTTCTTGAAGATTTGTTTGGACTGATTCGAATTCCCTCTATCAGTTCGCTAAAAGAGAATAAACCCGAAATGTACCGGGCGGCTGAATATTGGAAAAAAACGCTGCTGGAAGCTGGTGCCGATAAAGCTGAAGTTTTTGAAACCGAAGGAAACCCCGTTACTTATGGCGAAAAATTAATCGACCCAAAATTGCCAACGGTGCTTATTTATGCTCACATGGACGTGATGCCTGTGGATCCCATTGAAAAGTGGATTTCTGACCCGTTTCAGCCTGAAATACGTGATGGGAAAATATGGGCACGCGGTGCCGACGATGATAAAGGTCAAAGTATGATGCACGCCAAGGCTTTCGAACTGATGATAAAAACAAACACGCTGCCCTGCAACGTGAAATTCATGGTTGAAGGCGAAGAGGAAATTGGCTCGCCCAATCTCGGGAAATGGTGCTCTCAAAACAAGGAAATGCTCAAAGCCGATGTAATTCTTGTTTCCGATACGTCAATGATTGCGCCCGATATACCATCGATAACCACAGGTTTGCGGGGATTAGCCTATTGGCAGGTTGAAGTTACTGGCCCGTCGCGCGATTTACATTCAGGACTTTTTGGCGGTGCTGTGGCTAACCCGGTTAACGTACTTTGCTCAATGATTGATAAAATGCTTGACGAAAACGGAAAGATTACAATCCCCGGATTTTACGACGATGTAATCGAAGTTTCGGCTGAAGAACGCGAGTTGTTGGGACGTGCACCGTTTAATCTTGAAAAATATAAGGAAGCACTCAATCTTGAAGAAGTGGCTGGTGAAGTTAGCTATTCGACCACCGAACGCACCGGCATCCGCCCGACTTTTGATGTGTGCGGAATCTGGGGTGGTTACACAGGCGAAGGCGCAAAAACAGTTTTGCCATCAAAAGCATTTGCAAAAATTTCGTGCCGTTTGGTGCCCAACCAGGATCACCACAAAATTGCCGATTTGTTTAAATCGCATTTCGAAAGCATTGCGCCAAAAACTGTAAAAGTAGAAGTTTCTTCGCTTCATGGTGGTCAGGGATATGTTTGCCCCATTGATTTTCCGGCGTACAAAGCTGCTGAAAAAGCTTACACTGACGTGTATGGAAAGCGGCCTGTGCCAGTGCGTTCAGGCGGAAGTATTCCTATTATTTCTACTTTCGAGGAAGTGCTCGGAATAAAATCAGTATTGATGGGTTTTGGCCTCGAAGCTGATGCCATTCACTCGCCTAACGAAAACTATCCACTCGATCAGTTCTACAATGGAATCCGCACAATCCCGTTGTTTTACAAGTATTTTGCTGAAATGAGCAGAAAGTAAGAGATGAGATTTGAGAGATGAGACATGGAGCCGTTCTTTTATCAAAAATCACAGAAAGGTATCGTTTATGATGCCTTTTATTTGTTTGTTCATGAAATATATTGTAATTTTAATCGTAAGTATCATTTGTGATACTGAAATAATTTTCGAAAAATGACAAACGAAGAGATTGTAAAATCAATAAAGGCCAGAAAAGATGTTCTGGCCGTAAATCAGGAGTATTTGGCTGAACTCACAGGAGTTGGAATTGCAACATTAAAAAGGTTCGAAAGTGGCAAGGGGAATATCACTTTAAAAAATTTGCAAATAATTGCCAACGTATTAGGACTGGAAATAAAACTGGAAGTAAAAATCAATGGTAAATGAGAAGTGCCGAAGTTTATTGTAAAGGTATCTTAGCCGGTTTGCTGACCGAAAGCAACAACCGTACTTATGAGTTTAAATACGATTCAGTGTATTTCGCCGATGATTCAAAACCGTCAATAAGTTTGACTTTGCCAAAGAATCAAATGGTACACACTTCGGAGTATTTATTTCCCTTTTTCTGTAATTTGTTATCCGAAGGTGCAAACAGAACGGTACAACAAAGGCAATTAAAAATTGATGAAAACGATTTTTTTGGCCTGTTATTGGCTACAGCCCAATACGATACCATTGGCGCAATAACCATCAAGCCAATCTTTTAATTGAAGATTATGGAAATCAAAAATTGTCCGGGATTACTGACTGAAGGATATTCTTCGTATAGTCCTCTGTTTTTGCGCAGGATGTTTACCTCACGAAAGGTAAGTCATATATTAGCCTATAACGCTCCTGAAACGGATGGTGATGACCATGATAAATTTATTCAAAACAGAAAGAGAATTTCGATTTCCGGAGCTCAGGAAAAATATTCGGTTTTGCTTGAAAAATACAGTCTCCGTTTAACCATTGGTAGCGAACGGGGTTCCTACATACTCAAACCAAAACCTCATGGCCTTCGGAAAACCGCTATGGCTCCGGCAAACGAACATGTTACCATGCAAATTGCAAGTCAGGTATATCACATTCCGACTGCTGTAAATGGATTAGTATTTTTCAACAATGATGAAGCAGCATATCTTACCAAACGCTTTGACATTGATACAAATGGCGCAAGATTAGGTATAGAAGATTTTGCTTCGTTGGCCGGAAAAACAGAAGAAAATGCAGGTGCTAATTTCAAGTATGAATATTCTTACGAAGGTGTTGCCGAATTGATTAAAAAGCACGTTGGCCCCTGGAAAATTGAAATGGAAAAGTTCTTCAACCTGGTTGTTTTTAACTTCCTTTTCTCAAATGGCGATGCCCATTTAAAAAATTTCTCCTTGCTGGAAACTGCAAATGGCGACTCTATTCTAAGCCCGGCATACGACCTGATGGATACCCGGATACACGTTGATGAAGATGGTTTTTTTGCTTTGAACGACGAGCTGTTTAAAGAATGGTATTGGTCTGGATGTCGTATTAAAAATTCACACCACCATCCTTGCAAAGAGGATTTTATTGAATTTGGGAAAAAAACAGGAATAACAGAAAACAGGGTGGATAAACTACTTGACCCTTTCCTGAAAAAACAGGGTGAGGTTGAAAATTTAGTAATTAAATCGTTTCTTGATGAAGCTACAAAAGAGCAGTACCTGTCTCATTATAACGAACGGTTGGGAATGCTGAATTCTGAATGAACAGGTTTTGTTATTTATCTGTATTGCCTTTACAATATTTTGCCCGGAAAAGTGAGAAATGCTTTTGTTAGCCATGCCGGAACAACAGAAACGGCCATCGGAAACAGCATATTGGTAAACTTCAGAAATTTGTTGTGGCTTTAAAATCGAAGTATTTTTTGGAATAAATGTTTATAGTTTTGCACGGTTTTCATTTTAAACGGGTAACAGCATGACCGAAAAAAAGCGCAAGAAAATATTCATCATCATTAACAAGTTTGCGGGGCACAAGCGAAAACACACAAACGAGGTGTACCAGTTGGTTTCAGGTCTCCAAAGTGCCAATATCGAAATTGAATATGCCTACACCAATCACCGCGGCCATGCTTCGGAACTGGCGCTGAATGCGGCTCATTCGGGATTCGATCTGATTGTGGCTGTGGGTGGCGACGGAACTGTTAACGAAGTTGCCCGAAGCCTTGCCGGTACCGAAATGACCATGGGAATTATTCCTCGTGGTTCAGGGAATGGCCTTGCTCGTGAACTTGGAATACCCATGTCACTCAAAAAAAGCGTGCAGACACTGATTGATGGAAAACAAAAAACAATTGATGTTTGCGCGGTAAACGAACAACATTATTTGTGTACTGCTGGTCTTGGCTTCGATGCCAGGGTGGCCGACCACATGGCAAAGGCACACAAACGCGGATTATGGCGATATATTCAGATTACCATTTCAGAAAGCCTTTCTTTCAAGCCGTTTCAGGTGAAAATGGAAGTGGACGGCCATTTGATTGATGAACCTGTTTTTCTGGTCACTTTTGCCAATGCCCGGCAATTCGGCAACAATGCTTTTATTGCTCCAAATGCTGATATTTCCGACGGGTTAATTGATGTGGTTGTGGTAAAACCTTTTCCGAAAATACTTTTGCCGGTTTTTGGTATCGGGCTTTTTGCCGGCTACATTTCAAAATTGCCGTTTGTAGATAATTACAAAGCAAAAAGGGTTGTGATTCACTCGGCCGAATCCGGTATTTATCATTTTGATGGTGAACCGGGAAAAATCAAATATCCTGCAGAAATTTCAATCGAACCGCAAAAACTTTCCATTATTCAGCCTCGAAATGCATAAGAATGCGTGAATGCGAGAATAGACCAATAAAGCCTTTATTCGACAGTATTTTTAAATCCCGGTTTATAATAAGTGATGAGATGTATTTATTGTCGTATTTTTCTTCACTCACACCAAGCCATCTCAAGGTGGCTTTTCCCCTCTCTTTATAAAGAGAGGGGCAGAGTTCACCCGATTTACATCGGGTAAACTCGGGGTGAGTAAAGAAATTGAAATATGGCATTTTATTTTTCACATTAGTTATTTTGGGAAGCGGTCGCTATTCAATCACCAGATTATAAATTCCCGAAACAAGCAGTTTTTCAGCACTCTGTATGTTTTTTACTTCAGTGTACGTCCTGTTTGTTTGTCCGGGTTCCACCTTTATTTTTTCAAAATAGTAATTTTCGGCATCTTGCCTGGCCAATTTCAATACAAAAAACTCGTTCTCGGTTTTCATCATTGCTTCTGAAGGAACGGCATTCAGAGTGTCGGTGCCAATAATGATGTTTGCCTCAGTAAAGGCATTGTTTACAAGCAGCTTTTCTGTTGCTGCAAGTGAAGCATAGCAGGCAACTGTTTTTGTTTGGTTATCGACTATATTCCCCACCGATTGAAGTGTTGCGCTCATTTGCGTCGTCTCGCTCAGAAGATTGAAGTTTACAACCTGTCCGGATTTCAGCTGTCCTACTTCTTTTTCGAAAACAGCTAATTGAAGTTGCATTTGTTTTGAGTCGATGATTTCGGCATGGTAGTTTTGCGGATCGGCAAACTGCCCGATTGAAAGATTGATTTGCGAGATTTGTCCGCTGATGGGTGCAACAATTTTAAACGAACTGAAAAACTGACCTTCATCAATTTTTGCAGCGTCAAGTCCCATCGCTTCAATTTTGAGTTTAAGGGCTGCATAACGGGCATTAGCAGCCTTATATTCGCTTTCGGCCATAATATATTCCTTTTCGGTTCCCACTTTTTCGGAATACAGCGCTTTCATCCTGTCGAATTCCGACTTAGCCTTTTTCAATATGCTCGATGTCTCAGTAAAATCGCGCTGAATTTCGATGAGATCGTTGCCAGAAAGTTCAAATAGTACCTGTCCACGGCCAACCATTTGTCCGTTTGAACAATATATTTTCTGTACAATACCGGCCACAGGTGTGCTAAGTTTTGCCATTCCGGTTGACTTCGCCACGATTTTGCCATAGCATTTCACCACCTGGTCAAAAGGCATCATCGATGCGGTCCCAAGCGCCATTTTTTCGGTTTCGAACTGAGTTTTTGTAACTACAATTAAGGAATCGGTCACCGCTGCCGGTTCTTCTGCTTGTTTCTTGTTGCCGCACGATGCCAGTGTTATCAATACAGCAGCGCTGAAAACCATTGCGAATATTTTCGATTGAGTCTTCATTTTCATTTTTTTTAGTTGGAAAGATACATTTGTTCAAGTAAAAGCGTATTGTAATTGAGCAAGTTATCGAGATAGTCGATTTTTATCTGTACAGCCGTTTCAAAGTTGTAGGTAAATTTGAAAAGGTCGGTTTCGCCGCTTTGCAGGTTGATGGTGGTGGCCCTCAGAATTTCGTCGTACAGCAATTTGCCGGTTTCATTGTAATAGGCAATCAGTTCACTGTATTTTTGTGTTTCCTTTTTCAGTTGATTCCAGCGGTTTTTTAGCCGTGCAATTTCGTTTTGGGTGAGCAGTTGCTGTGCATTCAAAGCAATTTCCGACGACTTTTTCTGCGCCTGCTGACCACCAAAAATGAGTGGCATTGCCAATTCCACTTCGAAACCATGGTAATATTTTGAATTTTGGTATTTGTTGCTTCCCACAAAATAGTTTAGCGAAAAATCGGGTAGTAACTTGTTTTTTTCAATTTTCAGCATCGCCTCACTGGTTTTGTCCTGCAATAAAACCAACTGGTAAAAAGCATTCACGGGCAGACTGTCGGGTGGAGTGGGGAGCACCTCGGCCATTTCAGGAATTGAAAAATCTTCGTTGTAATTCATCAGCATTTTTAGTTTCTGTAGCAGCTGTTGGTGCTGTGTTTTGAAACTGCCAAGGTTGAGCTTTACTGCTTGTTGCCGGGCTTTTATGCTGAGCATATCGAGTTGGCTCAAATTGCCTTTTTCGAACCGGAGTGTGGCATTTTTAAGCAGCACGGTGTATAAACTGTCGATACTTTTGTACAGCTGTATTTTACCAAGGTTTTGCTGAATGGCGAAATAACACAATGATATTTCTTTTTTGAGCGCTGCTTTCTGTATTTCGAGCATCAGTTCTGCTTTTTGAATGTCGATTTTCAACGCGCTGGTTCGTGCACTGTACAAAGTGGGGAAGCTGAATCCCTGTACAACTCCGGCTACGTTCAGCGGGTGTCCGTTTTCAGCAATGTTGTTTTGGTCAGTCCCATAAGTAAATGCTGTTTTTTCGAGTGCAAAACCTGTCGATTTCAGCACTTTGCTCTCCTCAACTTTTAGTTGTGCAGCACCAATTTCGCGGCTGTTAACAATGGCAATATCAATAATTTCGGTGAGTGAAAGTTGTTTTGTTTGTGCACCGGATGAAAAAGCAGTGAACGAAATCAGGGCAAGTATAATTACGGTTTTTGAGCGAATCACTTTAAAAGGCAAGAGTTTAAATCCTTTAATGTTGTAGAAAATTTCGAACAATAGCGGCAGTGCAATCATTGTAAGCAAAGTGGATGTAAATAAACCACCAATAACCACGGTTGCCAACGGGCGCTGTACTTCGGCACCAGCTCCGTTTGAAATTGCCATCGGCAGAAATCCCATTGCTGCTGCACCAGCGGTGAGCATCACCGGACGAAGCCTGTTTTTTGTACCTTTCAGAATCAATTCGCGCATGTCGGTTATTCCGCTGTGCTGCAATTCTTTCAAATGTTCAATTAACACAATTCCGTTGAGCACTGCAATCCCGAAAAGTGCAATAAAACCAACTCCTGCCGAAACACTGAACGGCATTCCCCTGAGCCATAAAAGTACCACGCCACCCACTGCAGAGAGGGGTATTGCGGTGAATATCAATGCAGCGTCTTTAATTGATTTAAACGCAAAATGGAGGAAGATAAAAATAAGGAGCAGAGCCACTGGTACGGCAAAAATAAGCCTGTCGGTTGCATTTTGAAGGTTTTCGAACTGGCCACCGTAGGAAATGTAATTGCCGGGTTTCAATGTAACGTTTTTGTCAATTTTGGCCTGAATATCCTCCACCACCGACTGTAAATCGCGGTTACGCACATTTACACTAACCACCACCCGGCGGTGTGTATTTTCACGCGAGATTTTAGCAGGGCCTTCGGCATATTCAATGCGCGCCACTTCTGAGAGAGGAATCTGATTGCCATTTTCCAAAGGCACAAACAAGCGTTTGATATCTTCCAGGTCGGTGCGGTTTTGCTTTTGCAGACGAATTACCAGATCGAAGCGCTTTTCGCCCTCGAAAACTGTGCCTGCCTTTTCGCCACCAAAGGCCGCGGCCAGGTAACCATTCAGCGTTTTGATATCGAGGCCGTAATACGCAATTTTTTCGCGCTGGTATTCTATTTTGATTTGCGGTAAACCTGCTGTTTTCTCCAGTATCACGTCGCCTGCACCGGGAACATCAGCAATCAGGTTTTTTATTTCGATAGCCTTTCGGTTGATGTATTCTAAATCGTCGCCAAAAATTTTGATGGCAATATCAGACCGTACCCCCGTAATCAGCTCATTAAAACGCATTTCTATGGGTTGCGTGAATTCATATTCAACGCCCGGAATCAACGATAGCGCTTCCTTGAATTTTTCGGCTAACTCTTCTTTTGTTTCGGCATTTACCCATGTTTCTCTCGGCTTAAGCTTGATAATCATATCTATTTCTTCCATCGACATCGGGTCTGTCGGAACTTCGGCTGCGCCAATCCTGCTCACAATCTGATCAACTTCCGGAAACTTATCGATGAGGATGTTTTCCATTTTGGTAGTCATTTCAACAGTCTTTGTGAGCGATGTGCCGGTTTTCAGCACCGGCTGGATTACAAAATCTCCCTCGTCAAGGGTAGGAACAAACTCACCACCCATTCGCGAAAACAGGAATCCGATAAACACAAGCGACAAAAGCGCAGCGCCAAGCACTGTTTTTTTGTGACCGCACGACCATTTTATAGAGGGAACGTATGTTTTGTAAGCGAAGTCCATAATCCATGTCGATATGTTCCGTTTCCCCGGTTTTTCAGGTTTTAGGAAAAGCGAGCAGGCTACTGGTAACCAAGTGATTCCAAAAATCATGGCACCGATGATAGCAAACGAAAACGAAAGTGCCATCGGGCGGAACATTTTTCCTTCAACACCCTGAAGCGAGAGGATAGGAATAAATACGATGAGAATAATGACTTGCCCGAAAATGGCAGAATTCATCATTTTTGAAGCACCGCTGAAAGAAATCCTGTCGAGCAGCGACTGGCGATCATCGCCCAGAAAGCCGTCTATTGCAGCTTTTTGGGCTGTTATTTTAATGGCGATAAATTCCACGATAATCACTGCTCCGTCAATCATTACCCCGAAGTCTAAAGCACCAAGGCTCATCAGGTTAGCGTCGATTTTAAATATGAACATCATCGCGATAGTGAAAAGCAAAATCAACGGAATCATCGATGCGATTACCAGCGCTGAACGTATATTGCCTAACAGCAAAACCACAGTAAACATAACGATGATTGCACCTAAAATCAGGTTCTCGGCCACGGTGAACGATGTTTTTGAAATGAGTTCGCTGCGTTCGAGAATCGGGTTGATGAAAACACCTTCGGGGAGGTTACTCTGAATTTCGGCCACACGGTTTTTAACTTCAGTAATTACCTCTTTTGAGTTGGCATCTTTAAGCATCATTATCTGCCCCAACACAGTTTCACCTTTCCCATTAGAAGTGATTGCGCCAAAACGATTGGCGTTTCCAAACCGTACTTCGGCCAAATCGCCTATCAGTAAAGGGATTCCATTGTTGTTGACAACAACAGTGTTCTTAATATCGTCGAGCGATTTTACCTGTCCATCGCCCCTGATAAAGTAGCTTTGGTTGGTTTTTTCGATGTAAGCACCGCCAGAAATACTGTTGTTTGATTCGATAGCGGAAAAAATATCCATCAGCGTAACCCCTGCACCCTGCAAACGAACCGGATCGATGGCCACTTCGTACTGTTTCAGATAGCCGCCCCAACTATTGATTTCAACAACTCCGTTGATGCCCGACAACCGTCGTTTTACCACCCAATCCTGAATGGTGCGTAAATCCATGGCTGTGTATTTGCCTTCGTAACCCGGTTTTACATCCAGTGTATATTGGTAAATTTCGCCCAAACCCGTTGTAATCGGCCCCATTTCTGGTGTTCCGAATCCTTCGGGAATATTGGTTGACGCATTTTTAATTTTTTCGGCAATTAATTGACGGGGCAGGTAAGTGCCAATATTATCGTCGAATACCACTGTTACAACCGATAACCCGAATTTCGAAACCGAGCGGATTTCCTTAACAGCCGGCAGGTTGGCCATTTCCATTTCTACCGGAGCAGTTATAAACTGCTCAATTTCCTGGGTGGAAAGGTTGTCCGAAGTGGTGATTACCTGTATCTGGTTGTTGGTTATGTCGGGAACAGCGCCCACCGGAATGTGCAAAACAGCAAATATTCCGAATGCCGCAACCGATAGGGTGAAAAGAATAACAATAAGTTTATTCTTTATGCTGAAATCGAGAATTTTATCAAGCATGATGTTGGTTTACCGATTAATTAAGTAATACATACTGATTCAGTTCACCTCTATGTAAGGTGTAAAATCGAATTTTAAAGTTATAAATCGAATTTAAAAGTTTGACACCTTAATTTCGTTTTACTTTCAGTTTTTTACTTATTTTTTTTGCGACAAGACCAATAAAGTAAAATTAACAGCAGTGAGGTTTATCATAAAAGAAATCAGCAGACCTTGTTATTGTATAATTCGTTGCAGATGAGTTGTTTTATTTCATCTGTTTTAATTGGTTTTGTGATATACCCATCAAACGGATCTTTGTAATTTTCAATATCGTGTTCCAATGCGTATGCTGTTTGTGCAATCATTGTAAGTTCCGGCCTGAATTGTTTTATTCGTTTTGATGCCTCAAACCCATTGAGTTCAGGCATATTAATATCCATGAGTACCAGCGAAATTTCGGGATGATTCCGGCAGATTTCAACAGCTTCGGCTCCGTTTCTAGCCTCAAAAAGTTCAACATTAAATTCCTCAAGCATTCTTTTTATGTAAAGCATTGAAATCTCATCGTCTTCGGCAATTAATACAGTTTTTGCTGTATCTGATAAATCATTATACCACAGTTTCGCATCGTCATCAGCTTCTTTTTCCCGTTTTGATGTACAGGTAGTTGGAAGTGTAAAATAGAAACTGGTTCCTGTTCCTACTTCCGATTCGACCCAGATTTTACCGCCCAACATTTCGATATATGCTTTTGAAATTGCCAAGCCGAGTCCGGCACCTTCGAAACGTGATTTGTGGTCGGAGTTGGCCTGCACAAATCGTTCGAAAATTGTTTTCTGCTTGTTCAGCAGAATGCCTATTCCAGTGTCTTTTACGTAAAACAGAACTTTATTCTCAGATAACTGATAACCAAAACTGATGCTTCCCGATGGGGTGAATTTCAGCGCATTTTTAATCAGGTTAGTTAATATGGCATATAACTTTTCCCTGTCGGTTGTAATAAACGAACGGCTGACAGGTAACGGACAGGTGTGATTTAATTCTATTTTTTTCTGTTTTGCTTCAGGTAGAAAAAAGTTGTAGAGAAATTCTATTTGTTCGTTAATGTTTGTTTCACTGGTGTTGATGTCCATCTGACCCGATTCAATTTTCGAGATATTAATCAGGTCGTTAATGATGTTAAGCATTCGCTCGCCGCTTTTTTCAATAATTCCGATAAACTGATGCAGTTCTTCACCAGTAAGTTCAGGTTGTTTCAATAAATCGGCGAAACCCAGAATGCCGTTCATTGGTGTTCTGATTTCGTGACTTACATTGGCCAGAAATGCCGATTTCAACCGGTCGCTTTCTTCAGCTTTTTCTTTTGCTGCCACAAGGTCTTCAATCATTTTTTTCCGTTCAATAACAATCGATAGTTCGTGCGCTATCAGTTTTAAAAGTCTGATGGTTGAACCATCATAAGCGTTTTCGTTTGTATAGCTTTGTACAACTATTACCCCAATTGCCTGATCGCCCTGAATAATTGGTACACCCAACCAGCAGGCTGCCGGTGATCCTAACAGTTCAATGTTGTTTTCGGCAGCAAACAAGGCTTCATCTCGGCTATTCAAAAGTAAAGCCTTTCCTGTTTTCATTATCTGTCCAGACAATGATTTGCTTGCATCCCATTCAATAAAGTCGTCTTTTTCGTCTTCGAAAATTATTTTCCTCAGTTTTCCGGTTTTTGAATTGTGTAAAGCCACAAAAAAATTGGTGGTGTCAAGCACTTTGCTCAGTTCGTTCCGAACCACAACAAGCAGTTCTTCAATCGATTTTTCGTGAGCCGGATTACCCGTTATTTCATATAAAATATGTTGAATGTTCTCTTCCCGTTTGCGTTGGGTGATATCATTCATTATAAACACTGTTCCCGTAATTTGTTGATATTCATCGATAACAGGATCGAAAATCACATCAAAAATACGGTTTCTCAATTCTATTTCGCCTGATTCGCATACTTTATTCTGCTTCATCAAACTGAGCGGATTTGTAGAACCAGTCTGAAGTTCAGGCAGAATTGAAAATATATCTTTATTTACCAGGTCATTTTCATTTGTGTTCAGAAAATGATGTAATGCCTCGTTCGATTGAATGATCTTCTGGTTTTTATCGAGAAGTGCAATTCCGCTGTGCATTGCCTGGAATGTCCGATTCCAGTTTTCTGAAGCTTTCTTCATCGCATTTTCCGATTTCAGCAACGAATCTTCGGTTTTTTTCCGGTCGGTAATATCGATGGTGTAGCCGGCCAGGTATTTGGGTTTGTTGTTTATCGAAATCGGGAACTTGATAGTTGTAAAATGTCTCCCGTTAAATTCTTCTTCAATTATTGCTGTTTTTCCGCCATGTAAAATCCGTTCATCATCCTCAATCATTTTTTTTGCAATTTCAGGCGGAAACGGATTTAACATTGATTTACCGATGATTTCGCTGAGTGGACGGCCAAGCATATGCTCATAATTACGGCTAAGTCGCAATGTATTAATATTACTGTCTTTAAAGAAAACATAAACCGGGCTGTTTTCCATAAAATGACTGAAAATCTCTTCGTTTTCCCTGAGTGCCTCCTCAGTAAGTTTTCGCTCAGTGATATCTTTTCCAAAAAACGATGCTCCAACTACTTTCCCGTTTACTATTACCGGGTTAATTGCCACTTCTATATAAACAGTGGAATTTTCAAGATCAATTCGATCCTCAAAAACAAAATGCTCGTTGTTAAATGCCCTGTCGTATCGCTCTTTCCAGGTTGACCTGAGTTCTTCGGGCAACGACTCAAGAATATTTACTCCTTTTGCAAGTTGTACACCGAAAGATTGAAAAAATGAATCTGAAAAAATATCGTTGATATACTGAATGTTATATTTTGTATCGATCGACCAGATACTGTCAAGAGAATTTTCGATGATGGCTTGAATGTTTGCCTCATTCTTAATTAACGACTGCTCTGTATGAAGGCTTTCACTAAGCTTCGCTTCATACAGATTTAGAACATTATCATAATTCTGTTGTAACGACTGCAGTGCTGCAATTAACTCTTCAGTCGATTTTCTGCTAAAATCCATAAAGTATAAATTCCCCCTATATAAGACCGGAGGTAAAGTAAAAGAATGTTTTTCAAAATCATGGAACTATGGATAAAGTAATTTTTCACTTTTAGTTACTTTATCCCAAATTGAGAAATAAAAATAAGTTACATGAGATTTGTCAGGTTTTAGAAACGTTATTCCGGATTTCAATTAAATTGGATCCAGGATAGATAAATGTTTGATACAAGTTATTTTATTACAGGCAAATAAATTTATTTTGATAAAATAATTTTCTTTATTTCAATCTCGTCCCAATTTTCCTTGACTGGCGTAATGTTTAAAACCTTGTTTCCTGGTTCTGATATTTGTATTTGTCCAAGCAAAACGACCTCAAATTTATCATCCGAAGGTTGAATTTCAGTTTTTATGTTTTGTTCCCCAACCCCTATATTAATACCGCAAATAGCTTTTGTCTTCATCAAACTTTCAATTTTATAAATGCCAGGTTCTGAGACATTAAACATCCATTCTACCTGAACTCTTGAATCGCTCCAGTTTTTTATTACCGCCTTGTCGCCCGAACCATGGAGTACAGCATGAATTCCATAGCCTGGGTTATGGATGTCGGAAAATTCAGCCGGTAACTCAATTTTCCCATCCTTCAATGTGGGCATGTTGCTTGTTATTTTAAGGTAGCCTTTGGTTTTTACCACAATTACTGTGTTAATCGGGTCGAAAATTACCGAAGGAGCATGAATAAGCACATTGCCATTTTCGAATTTCCATGCAAATTTCTGTTTGGGGTTGGTAAGAAGGTAAACATCCTGAATTTTTGCTTTCAGTCCGGGAATTTTCAAAACCTGATCTTTAGGCCAGTTCAAAACATGAAGATACAAAATTGTGTTTCCATTTTCCTGCCTTTGTGTACACCTCCCCCAAGGCAATTTAAAAAACGGGCTTGCTGATGTTCCATAAACCGATTCTCCGTTTTGTTTCATCCAGTTGCCTATTTGTTCGAGCCTTACCGCGCTCGAATCGGGAATAATTCCTTCAGCAGTGGGTCCGACATTCAACAGCAGATTGCCACCTTTGCTGGCTATATCAACCAACATGTGGATGAGTGATTCAGCCGATTTCCAGTTATTGTCGTACCATTTATAGCCCCAGCTTGTATTCATGGTCATACATACTTCCCAGTCGTAATCGAGGCCGGTTGGCGGAACATATTGTTCTGGCGTTGAAAAATCGCCGGGCCAGGGTCTGTAAAGCCTGTTGTTTGTGATAAGATTAGGGTATTTGTCCACTTCGTGTTGCAGCAATTTTGCTGCTTCTTCAGTCATTGCGATGGGGGTGTCCCACCAGAGAATATCAAGCCCGCCATAATTCTCAAGAATTTCTTTTACTTGGGGAAGCGCTTTTTGCTGAATGTAATTCATCAGCGAATCGTGTTTTAAAGTCGGATCCCAGTGTGGCGTTCCTTTTTCAATTCCTGAATAGGTGCCACCGGGTTCGTGCCAGTCTTGTGCCTGCGAATAATAAAATCCAAGGCGGATATTGTGTTTTTTACAAGCATCAGAAAGTTCTTTCAATGGATCGCGTTTAAAAGGTGTGGCATCGTAAATATTATACGGGCTTGCCTTTGAATGGAACATTGCAAAACCATCGTGGTGTTTCGAAGTGATAACGATGTATTTCATGCCAGCATTTTTGGCCAGCAACACCCATTTTTCGGCATCGAATTTTACAGGATTGAAATTCTCTGCTAATTGCTCATAATCTTTAACTGGGATACCTGCCCTGAGCATAATCCACTCACTTATGCCGGGAATTTCCCTGCCTTCCCATTCACCAGCCGGAACGGAATACAAACCCCAGTGGATAAACATGCCAAAGCGCGCGTCGCGCCACCATTCCATTTTAGCATCCTGTTGTTTTGTTTCTTCTGATTTTTCGGAAGTGCCTGATTTGGGTGTGCAGGCAAATATTGTTAACAATGTAAGTAAGAAGAATATAGTCCTGGCCATGATTACGATATTTAGCTTGTAATTTTTTATCAGTTTAAAGTTGAATAAAAAAATTACAAAAGGGGTTGTGCTTTAAGCTTTTTTAGTATTCTTTTTACCAATTCAAGGCTGTCGTTTTGGCCTTAAAATCCGAAAGCATAGTTTAACCCGATGATGTTTACCGATTTCCTGGCGTAGTAGTAATCTTGATACCTGGAATAAACTCCCACTTCGTGGTTTTTACCTATTTTCCGGCTAGCACCGATATCATAACGGCCTTTAAAAACAGAGTTGTTTTTAAAGTCGTAATAAAACTCGTATGAAAAATAAGGGTCGGTTTTCCAGTTTTTGATATTATATTCAATTTTTCCACGCGGACGTAAATAAAAAGTTTCCCACTGAATTTCATCGGTGTCAGCATCGTTGGTAAAGCGGGCGCGCAACGAAGCATAAAAACGGCTGATTCGTGTTTTCCCCGTGATATCTACAGCTCCATGCTGCATTTTTTCATTTCCGCTTTTTTTAACATTCACTCCATACCGGTAAGAAGTGGCGATATTCAGGAATTTGAATGGTTTGTATTCCATTTTGCCTTCAAAAATGTATTCGTCCATGGTGAAATCGTCCTGAAACCTGAATTCTGGAATAACACTGAATTCAAATTTTTTTAGAAATTTCTTTGAAAAAGTAAGTTCAACCCAAGTCCCGAATTTTTCAGTTTTTGCAACAGCTGCCTGTGTAATAAAAAAGCTTAACACGAAAACTACTGCCAGTTTTTTCATCGGGCGATTTTTGATTTTCCTTTTCCGTTTACATAAAAATAAATTGTGATAGTGGCAACATCGCGCAGTAAATCAACTTTATCAATCTGATATCGCCTGATTTTACGCCCTGTTCTTTTTTCAAGATCAGCTAATAGTTCAGCTTCACGGGTTGGTGCAATGTTTTCAATATTGTCGTAAATAATCAGTAGCGAATCTTCCTGGCGAAGCAATAAAACCTGTTCCAAAATCCAGAGTGCGCCTACCAGCATAATATTTACAAAAGTAAGTTCCAGGTATCCAAGGAAATCTTTTGATAAAGCATTTACCACCGAAACAGCAATAATTACGAATAAATAAGTCATTTCCTTAATCGGAATTGCATCGGTTCGGTAGCGGATAATACCAAATATTGCAAATAGTCCTAACGCAAAACCAAGCTCAAGTTTAACGCTTTCGAGCAGAAAACAAAGCATAAAAACGGCAATGCTTATTGCAAAGTAGCTGAAATAGAATTCCTTGCGCTTGCTGTTTTGTGCATACAGCATTACAACAATAAAGAAGGTGGCAATCAGGTTAAAGCCAAACCTGATAGCCAGGGCATAAAAATTTTCGAGGGCAAATTGAGAGGTAATTATGTTTGAAATTCCCATGGCTGTATTTCGTTTAGAATATGTCGGTGTATATATCGAAGTCGTGGTTTGAAAGAATTTTGTTTCAGTTTTGGTTCAAGCAATGCACGACCAGTACAATATTTCGACATTCCGCGTTGACGTATTTTCAGGCTTCGGGCAAGCGAAACCATTGGCGACGATTTTAAACTGTGTCCCTTTTTTATTTCGAAAATCACAAGGTTTTCAAGTGAGATTTCGTTTTTGTCGTTCCAGAATTTTGGCGAGATATCGATGGTACAGCGGTCGAGTTTGTCTTTGTGGATGAGCGTTATTCGTCGAAATTGGTTAAAAATTACCGGGAAAATTGCTTTTCCTGAAAATGGTGTTTTCAGAGCAATAAAATTATCGTCGGTGTTTGTAAACGCGGGTTTTTCAAATTCATTTTCGATACGACTTTTAATTGTTATTTTTTTGTTGGTTTTAAATTTCACCTCCAGAAATCCACTATCAGTAGAAACATATTTCCTCAGCCTGATTTTATGGCGTGGCAAATACCTGTTGTGGTGCATCATGTACATGTCGTTGTCGGCAGTATCAAAATAACGGGTTTGGTATTCCATCAGGCGCTGTCCGTTAATTTCAAGAATGTGATAGTTGGGGAGTGTTTGTTCCAAAACCTGTTGCAATTTTGAAATATGAAACCAATATTTCCTGTCAATTCTGCTCATTAGTTTTACTTCTTCAATTTCGTTGAGCGATATAGGAGTGAATTTTGAAATAATATGGTTAAAGTCTTTCAAGTTAGTTTCGGTTGTATAATTTTAAGGGCACAATATTATGGAATTTTATTAAGAAACTGTTACGCTTCCTGCAATTTAAAACGAGTATCTGCGCGTTTGGGGCATGTAAATTATGATTTCTACTCCAGAAATTTGTTTTTCAGAAATACATTAAATTTTCCTTTGTAATTTTCAGAAACAGGTATAAAAACCTTTTCATCAAAAACTATCCGGAAGCGTTCAACCGTGGCTATTTTATCAGTATTAACAATGTAGGAACGATGAACACGCATAAATTTGGATTCAGGATGTTTTTCTTCCAGCGATTTTACTTTCGATTCTTTAGCATTTTTGGGATTCAAATCAACAAGAGCATGAATATTATTCAAAGTATTCATCAGAAAATGAGGACTTACCTGGTTGCGTAAAAAAGCCAGTTCGGTTTGCAGTTTTTCTTTTTCCAACTCTTTGTTTTTTTGTTCTTCAACCTGACCTTTTATGGTGAGTTTTATTGTGGCATTAAATCCAACCACCAGCACCGAAATCATAAAAATTTCGGGCAGGTTGACAAACCAGGGTTTAAATCGTTGCGGAGGAGGAGGCACATCGGCAGAAAAACCAGGAGGAGGCATGTGCATCATTCCTTCCGACTGTATCATTATTCTGCCCAAAAAAATCCAAAGCGTACAAATAGCAACCAAATAATTAAATAAATCAGCAGTTCACCTTTTTTTGTATTTTGAATCACGTTCTTCATTTCCAGACTTGTCATAAGCAATTGAATTACAGAACTATTTATTTCGATAAAAATTGCCGAACTGCTTCATTGCGCTTTTCAACATGTAGTTTTAAAAAATCAACAGCAGTATCGAAATCGGCATTGTTGCTTAAAAAAGTGTAGCCGGTTTGTTCACCTGAACTGCCTACAACATATTCGCGTAATAATTGCCTGTAGTTCTCATATTTGATATTGACACGCCCTGGATTAAAAACCCCGTTCACAAAACCTGATAAATTTTGTTTGTATTCTGCTTCCCAGGTTTTATCGTTAATAATGTATCGAATAAGTGGCCAGTTTACTCCAACTTCTGACAGCGAAAGTGAAAGCGCTCCACCCATTTTGCCATCCTGCAATGCTTCATTATTATCCCACGGAATCCATTCCAGTTTTCCCGATTCAGGATTGTTGTACAAATAGTAATTGTGCGTCATTCTTCCATAAGTATCCCAGTTTTGCATGGTAGTATTGACAGCCAGCCATTTTAAAAACAGCGGAATATTAAAAACCGCATTTAGTTTTTCTTTCCACTTGTCATTACTGGTTTCCCGTTCCGAACTATTAATAACTGTGTACAATTGCTGGACATCTGAATAATTGTTTTCAGTTTCGTTTGTCTTTTTGCACATATCTGAAATATCAAAAGAACCGGCCCCAAATGTTGCACCCTTACCTTCTGGCTTGTACAGATTTCCTTTAGTTTCGGCATACTGCGTTTTAATTACCGTGTCATCAACTTCTTCTACTAACGTGTATAATCCGAAATATTTTTCACCCTCTCCAAAATCGACATAAACACGATAAAATGCTGTTCTGGGGGAAACAAGACCGAACTCACGGAAAAGATCGGAAGCCACTTTCTCGCGTACAAATGATTTGTCTTCGAAGTTGTTTTTCAGACTTAATTGCTTGAAACCATAAAAACGTTGGTTTTGAATTGCCGGATAAGTGTCTTCGAACTGGTCGAAATCGAGTTTTAACGGGAGTTTCTTTATGCCCCGCTGATAAGTTGTTCGCAAACTGGAATTCCCTTTGTACCTAATTCCGGCCTGGTACCATTGAATATTATTAAAAAATACATTGCACGGAACCCATAATAAATCATACTCAGTATCTCCCGGTGGCTGACCCGGAATTCCTTGTCCTCCTCCAACATTTGAAGCTAAATCGGTTTGCATTTTCTTCCAGTTTTCAGGTTCAATTTTAATATCTATTCGGTTAACTTTATCATCCGGGAAAACTATATCGTAATCAGGCATGGCTGCCGAACTATGTGTTTTTTCAGTCCAGTCGGTTGTTTGAATTTCTATTTGCTGGCCGGATATAATTTCCTCGTCCTCCGAGCATGAAACTAAAGTAATCAGTAATATCAGGAATAGAAGTTGAAAAGCATTTTTCATTTTTTGACTTTCATCTAAAATTCTTTTCGAAGGTAAAAAATAACCAAATCAAAAAAAAAAGAGAATCAACCAATACGGGGATTTCCTCAATCAAATCCATTTTATGGTTTTTTCGAAACCTGTAAGTTATAATGAAAGTAAGATTAATGTACTTTCAGAACTAAATCTGATTATTCAGGAAAGTATTTCGAGTCGTTTAAAATCTGCTGGTAATTGTCGTTTTTCATCAAATCATCCAAGGGAGTTTCAGGGAATTTTTCCATGTATTCCCTTACAATCTGCCAGCCAATCCAAACACCAGTCCGGCCGGGCGATTCGAGCGGAAATCCGCTGGTGGTGGGGCTTGGGTTAGTGTAACGGATTATATCCATCCGGTTGTTTGAATACAGCATTTTATGCTCAATCAGTTGCGACCACATTTGTGCTTCGTTTTTTTTGCACCATTCAAGCTGAATTCCTGTGTATCCGATTTTCAGTGTGTCGTGTGTTTCGGGCAGCAGTGCATCCACAAAATACATCAGTTTTCCCTGGTAAATTATGTTGTCGAGCAGGGTAGTGGTTTTGCCTGTGTTTTCAAACTCTGTTGCTCCCCAGGCATAAGCCACATCCGAAGCAATCTTGAGTTTGTGCATGTTTACAATTTTATATTGCGGGGTTGAACTGAGGTGCTGGTACCATTTGCAGTCTTGCCCAAGGTATTTGTCTAAACTTATACCGATAATATTTTCGGCCGTAACCACCGACTGGTTAAATCCGGAAATATAAAAATAGAGTGTTGGCAATTCTTTCTCCGGGAAATGGTACTGAAAATATTTGAAGGCATCTTTCAGTTTCTTTTCTGTGTCATCAATACCAGCAAACACCGAATCAGTTTTTTTTCTGATGTCGAGCATCATCGTGTCGGTCATAAACTGCTGTAACCCCTCAAAAAAGAGTGTGTCGCCCAATCCTCCAATATGAATAACCCTGTAAGTATAAAGATCGAAAAAGGCGGCGTACTTATTGGCGAGCGCTACAACTGCCGAAGAGTCGTCCCACCCGGTGGTAAATAATTCGTTGTCGAATCTTACGATTTCAACCTCCTTCTCAGTACCCGATAGTCTTACTTTCATCGTATTTTGCCTGCACGAAAAAATAATTGCCACGAGTATTATCAGTAAAATATATTTTGATGTCTTCATTTAAAAATTTGTCAGTAACTGTTTCAATACGCCTGTTTGATATTAATATTGCGAAAGTGAACTAAAAAATGGAGATTTGCAACCGGGTTTCAGGTTCCGAGTTCCGAGTTTCGGGTTTCGGAACTTTGAACTCGGAACTTTAAACTCAGCGTATGAAAGTTGCATTTGCACAATTAAATTATACCATTGGCGATTTCGAAGGAAATTCGGCTAAGATTATCGCTTATATCGAAAAGGCGAAAGTTGAAGGCGCTGATTTGGTTGTTTTTTCTGAATTGTCGGTTACCGGTTATTATCCGCACGATTTGTTAGAGAAAAAAGAGTTTATTCAGAAAGCTGAAAATGCGGTTGCAAATATTGCTGCATTTTGCCACGGAATTGCCGCAATTATCGGAGCACCGCGCATCAATCAAAACGAAAAAGGGAAGCAGCTTTTTAATGCTGCATTTCTGCTATTCAACGGTGAAATTCAATACATTCAGGATAAAACACTTTTACCAACCTATGATGTTTTTGATGAATACAGGCATTTTGAACCTAACCGTCAGTTTGGCCTTGCGCAATACAAAGGCGAAAAATTTGCCATAACCATTTGCGAAGATTTGTGGGACGAGCAACCTACAGCCAGCGAATTTGGGAAAGATAAACTCTACCAGATTTCGCCAATGGAAGAATTGGCAAAACTAAAACCTGCTTTTGTGGTGAATATTTCGGCTTCGCCGTTTTCGTACAACCAGGAAGAATGGCGTAAAAATGTGCTGATTAACAAGGCGAAAAAGTACAAAACTCCGGTTTTGTATATCAATCAGGTTGGTGCACAAACCGAACTTATTTTTGATGGAGGCTCTGTTTTAATTGATGGGAATGGCGAAGTAATTAAAGAACTGAAATATTTCGAGGAAGATTTTCTGATAGTTGATACCCGGAATATTGGAGAAAAGCAGTTGCAGCCTGAAGCCGGCACCATCGAAAAAATTCACGATGCACTTGTTTTGGGTATTGGCGATTATTTCAGAAAAATGGGCTTTACCTGCGCCACGCTTGGCTTGTCGGGTGGAATTGATTCGGCAATTACTGTTGTGCTTGCGGTAAAGGCTTTGGGCGCTGAAAATGTACGCGTACTTTTATTGCCATCGAAATACTCATCGAACCACAGTATTGAAGATGCCTGGCAATTGGCTGAAAATTTGGGTATTCAATACGAAATTGTAAAAATTCAACCTGCAGTTGATGCATTCGAAGCAGCTTTGAAGCCAATTTTTGGAGGTACTTCGCCCGGTGTTACCGAAGAAAACATTCAGGCGCGTGCCCGGGGGATTTACCTGATGGCAATTTCGAACAAGTTTGGTCATATTCTTTTAAACACCACCAACAAAAGTGAAAGTGCAGTGGGTTACGGCACTTTGTACGGCGACATGAATGGCGGACTCGCTGTACTTGGCGATGTTTATAAAACCGATATTTTTAAAATGGCCCGCCTGATTAACCGCGACAAGGAAATCATTCCCGAAAACACAATCATCAAACCACCGTCGGCTGAATTACGTCCCGACCAGAAAGATACCGACTCGCTGCCCGAATATCACGATTTAGACAGGATGCTTTTTGGCTACATTGAAATGAACCTTTCGCCAAAAGAAATAGTTGATATGGGTTTTGACGAGAAAGTGGTGAACCGCGTAATCCGCATGGTGAATATGAACGAATACAAACGATTTCAGGCAGCGCCAATTTTACGGATCAGTTCAAAAGCGTTTGGTTTTGGACGAAGAATGCCGCTGGTAGCAAAATACTGATCATTTAGATTTATTGTGAAAAACAATAAATTTGCAACATGAGATGTAGTTATATCCTGATAAAACTATATTAGCATGTAGATATATCAGGATAATTCAACAATAGTATGTATGTATTTGCGAAGATTATCGCTTGAAGATGAGAATAACGACAGTCTGTTTTTATGGGGGGCGCGTCAGGTAGGAAAAACTACCTGACTGGATTAACTATTTCCGCAGGCAAGATACTATGATTTGTTACAGGCAAAAGAATTTGAAAGGTTTCTGAGGAAGCCTTCCTTACTGAGTGAAGAACTTGAATCAATGAAAGAAGGCGATCTGGTCGTTATTGATGAGATTCAGAAAGTGCCTCAGTTACTGGATGAAATACATTCGTTGATTCACCGAAAAAAAATTCGGTTTATTCTGAGTGGTTCAAGTCCCCGTAAGTTAATCAGAAGCGGAGCTAATTTACTGGGAGGAAGGGCTTTGAAAAAAACACTTTTCCCGCTTGTGAGTGCCGAAATTCCGGACCAAGAATTCTGAATGGAGTTGAAATAATTCCCGCTGAAAAATTCCTGAAAGCACTTTGGAATTCAGAAGTAATTTAAACCATGCAGACAATTATTCAAAGTTTCAGGCAGCGCCAATTTTACGGGTCAGTTCAAAGGCTTTTGGTTTTGGCCGGAGGATGCCGCTGGTGGCGAAATATTAAAATTACAATCGATATTGATAATCAATTTGTTATTAAATTCTTGCGATATTAAGAATGTAAAATAATTGTTTACTTCAATGGAGTTCCTTGTAATTATTTTTTAGCTTTGAAAGTGGAAAAACTATCATATCGGGGCGCATGTTGAATTCAGAATACGGAATAAAGGACATCACTGAAAATCCTAAATCTATTTTCTATGTTTTAAATCCACAGGAGAAAAAAGAGATGCAGGAACATATCTCGCTTTCTCACTATCGCAGAAATGAATTTATTTATAAAGAAGGAGATAAACCTGCTGGTTTCATTATGCTGGTTGATGGTAAAGTAAAGATGTACAAAGATGGAGTTGGCGGTCGCGAACAAATAATCAGAATGGGTAAACCGCTCGGGGTAATAGGTTACAGGGCGCTTTTGGGTAACGAACCACATTTTACTTCAGCCGTTACCATCGAAGAGTCGCTGGTTTGTACTGTGAGTTCCGAATTTATTTTTAACCGTGCACTCAGGAACAGTGATTTCTCGTTGCGTATCGTCAATAAATTATCGCGCGAATTGGGGTTTGCCTATTCGCGCACTGTATCGTTAACTCAGAAACATATTCGTGGCCGGCTCGCCGAAGCATTAATATTGCTTCGCGATAAATATGGAGTTGAAAGTGATGGTGTTACGCTTAAGGTTTTTCTTTCGCGCGAGGATATTGCCAATTTATCGAACATGACAGCCTCGAATGCCATTCGAACACTTTCAACTTTTGCCAGCGAAAATGTAATTACCATCGATGGACGGAAAATCAGAATTCTTGATCCCTATCGGCTTGACAGAATTAGCAAATTGGGCTAAAATGATTTCCCGGCTGATTTTCAACTTCCTCAAATTCCAATTCAGCCAGGCATTGGGTTATTCCTGCAAATAAACCCGTTTTACGCGTTGCGAGATTCCGGTGAGTATTTCGTATGGAATAGTTCCGGCTTTTTCGGCTACTTCGGAGATTGAAATATGCGGGCCAAAGAATTCAACTGTATCTCCCTCTTTTACATTGGTCTCACTAACATCAAGCATTAGCATATCCATGCAAATATTACCGATAATTGGTACTTTTTTACCGCCAACAAATGCACATCCGTTGCGGTTACCCAGTTTCCGGTCAAGCCCGTCGGCATAGCCCATTGGCACAATTGCCACGCTACTTTCACGGTTTATCACTCCTTTTCTGCTGTATCCCACAGTTTCGCCTGATACAACTTTTTTTACATGAGAAACTGTACTGAGCAGTTTGCCAATGTTTTGCAAAGGCAATCCGGTGACCGAAATTCCGTAAAGTCCGATTCCCAAACGCACCATCTCGAATTGCTTTTCAGGAAATCGCTCAATGCCTGCTGAGTTTAAAATGTGCTTGTCGAACGGATAATTTACTTTTGCTGAAATCTGGCTTGAAAGTTCATCAAATTTCGAAAACTGCGATTGTGTAAAGTCATCGAAATCAGCATCATCGCTGGCTGACAGATGAGAAAACACCGATTTGATTTTCAGACTTTCATTTTCTTTCAGAATTTGTAAAACCCGCTTTATTTCTTCAGCCGATTTAAAACCGAGTCGGTTCATTCCTGTATCAATTTTTAAATGTACCGGAAAATTACGCAGTTCATTCTGTCGGGCGGGTTCCAAAAATTTTTCGAGCAGCGAGATGCTGTAAATATTGGGTTCAAGCTGAAAGTCGATAATGTGTTGAAAGCTTTGCTGTTCGGGGTTCATCACAATTATGGGTGTTGAAATTCCGGCATTGCGCAGCAAAACACCTTCGTCGGTTACCGCCACGGCAAGGTAATCAACCTGTTGATATTGAAGGGCGCTGGCAATTTCAACATCGCCACTGCCATACGAAAATGCTTTAACCATCACCATAATTTTTGTGCCGGGTTTCAGCAGTTTGCGGTACACATTCAGGTTGTTCGTGAGTGCGTTTAAATCGATTTCAAGCCGGGTAAGGTGAGCTTTAAACTGGAGCATCAACTGAATTTTTTCGAATGTAAACTGCCGTGCGCCTTTTATAAGGATTGCCGCCGACTGAAAGAGGCTGCGATTGATGCGCGCAATAAAATCGTCAGTGGAGTCGAAAAAGCTTTTTTTCATCGAAAAAAGGTTGGAGCACCCCGAAACTTCGGTGCCAATTCCAATAATTTCATCAATTTTCCAGGTGGTAAGTAAGTTGTTAATCTGTTGGTACAGTTCGCTGCCCGGCAGTCCGGTTTGCTGGATATCAGAAATAATAACAAGCTTGTATAAATGAGCTTTTGCTGCCTGTTGGTGCAAAACAGAAAGTGCCATTGCGAGCGAATTCAGGTCGGAGTTGTAAAAATCGTTCACCAGCAAACAGTTGTTGATTCCTTGTTTTATTTCAAGTCGCATTTCAACCGGAAAAAGAGTGGCAAACTCGTTCAAAACCGACACGACAGCTGCATTTAATGCGATGGCTGCGGCAAAACAATGACATGCATTTTCAAGCGAGGAGTCGTCGGTAAACGGGATTTGAAACTGCACGTTTGTGTTGTTGTAAGTAGCATTGACCTCTGTAAATTCCATTTCTTTTTTTACTGAAAAAAGAATGGCTGCCTGTTTGTTTTTAAACGACCAGTTGAATGGCTGAATGCCGTTAATAACACAGAATTCTTCTGCCACTTCAGCAATTGCAGGCGAATCTTCATTGTAAACCAGCTTTTTGCTTTTTGTAAAAAGCAGTAGTTTTTCTTCAATTTTTTGTTTTGTCGAAATAAACCCCTCCTGATGCGCATCGCCAATATTGGTGAAAATGCCGATTTCGGGTTGAATAATTGCAGCCAGATTTTGCATTTCGCCGGGTTGTGAAATCCCGGCTTCAAAAACACCCAGGTTGTGCGATGAGTCCATCAGCAAAACCGAAAGCGGAACACCCACCTGCGAATTGTAACTTTTTGGATTGCGAACAATATGATATTGTTTCGAGAGCAGGTTGAACAGCCATTCTTTAATAATGGTTTTGCCATTGCTTCCCGTAATTCCAATCACCGGATATTTCATTTGCAACCGGTTAAAAGCGGCTAATTGCTGTAAGGCCACGGTGGTGTCTTCAACAAGAATAAATGTTGCTTTATCAGTTATAACGGCACTTTCTGAAACTATAAATGCGGCAATAGTTTTTGAAGCGAGATTTGAAATATAATGATGCCCATTATTTCTCGGGCCTTTCAGCGCAATAAAAACAGTGTTGTTTCCTTCGAAAAAATTGCGGCTGTCAGTCACAAATTTCTTTACCTGCAAATTCTTGTAATCAACTCCTTTGAAAAGTTTTCCGTTTAAAATGCGGGTAACTGATTCGATGGTAAAGTCAAACATACAATAAGTATCAGTTTGTATTTAATTGAAAGCCAGGGAACCACTGACCCATTTTATTTTAGGGCTAAACAGTGCTGTCGTTTGTTTCGCGGAAACAACTTCGGCAAAGTGGTTCATACACATTCTTTTCGCCCAGCAAAACAATTTGTTCCTTATTAGACAACCGGTGCGAAAACTGTGCAATATTTCCACATTTTACACAAATGGCGTGTACCTTGTCCACGTGGTCGGCAATGGCCATCAGTTCAGGAATCGGTCCAAAAGGTTCACCTTTAAAATCCATATCAAGCCCGGCCACAATTACCCTGATACCCAGGTTGGCCAGCTTAACTACTACTTCCACAAGTCCTTTATCGAAAAACTGGGCTTCGTCAATTCCAATCACATCAACATTTCCGGAGAGTAAAAGAATGTTGGCTGAATTTTCAACCGGTGTGGACTGAATTGAATTTTCGTCGTGCGAAACCACCTCGGTAATCGAGTAACGAATGTCGATAGCTGGTTTGAAAATTTCAACTTTTTGACGTGCAATCTTAGCACGTTTTAAACGGCGTATCAACTCTTCGGTTTTCCCCGAAAACATTGACCCGGCAATCACCTCAACAACGCCTGTTTTTTTAGGAGAGTTTATGTTTCGTTCAATAAACATGAAGTAATTCAGAAATTAGTACTTTTGACAAAAGTAAAATTTTAAACATCAGCCTGCGTAGAATGGAAAATAAAAAACTGCTGGGATACATTCTGAAAGACCTTTTGGAACTGGAAGAAATGTTTGATGAAAAAACCTGTTTGCAATTCGATGAGATTGAAACTGAGTTTATTCAAAACCGTGTAAAAAGTGCCCGTAAACTGGTTCAACTGTACATTAATCATCGGGATGAAAAAACGGAAGACCCAAGGTATGTGGAGCATGAACAGGTAAAGGAAACTATAATTCAGCAATCGGCTGTCATTGTTCTTGATAAAACTGAATTAAAGAAAGAAAAACAGATAATAAAGGAAAAATTGATTGAACCGGCAAATAAGGTTGACCCGGTGATTAAAATTGCAATAGTTGAAGAACCGGTAAAAGTTGTTCAAAAACCGGTAACTCCGGTGCTACGTGATGAACACCAGCCAGTACCGGGAGTAATCGTAAATGGAATTATGGAATATCTTGAAGATACCATCACTGAAATTGCAGAAGAAGATGGTGGAAATATGCTGGAAGCAGCAGATGATGATGAATGGCAGCAACCGGAACCGGCGAAATCCGTTCAAAACAAAAAAGAAGAGCAGGAACTAAAGAACGACGAAACTGCTGCTGACGACCATAACAAAAGGCTGGGCGACAGCTTTACAAAAGAAAAGTCGGTAAACGACCTGATGTCAGCTGACACTCAAAAGCTTGAAAATAAAATTTCAAATATGCCGGTTTCGAGTATTCAGGCGGCCATCGGAATCAACGACCGCTTTCAGTATATCCGCGAACTTTTTGACGGTGATGCCGACAAATTTGCCGAAACTGTGGCAAAACTGGATTCAATGCCTGACCTGAAAGACGCTGTTGTTTACTTGCAACAAAATTTTAAATGGAAGAAAACTGAAGTGAGCCTCAAATTTGTAACACTTATCAAACGCAGGTTCCCGCAATGAGTAAGTACGGAAAACTTGTTTTGGTGCCAACACCGATTGGCAACCTGGGCGATATTACGTTTCGGGCTGTTTCTGTTTTAAAAAATGCCGACATAATTTTAGCCGAAGATACGCGTGTGTCGTCGCGGTTGATGCAACATCTCGAAATTGAAAAGAAACTTTGGGCGCATCATAAATTTAATGAGCACAAAACAGTGGGGTCTCTGGTTTCAAAGATTCAGGAAGGAAATACGATTGCTTTAATTTCTGACGCCGGGACACCCGGAATTTCCGACCCCGGATTTTTGTTGGTACGTGCCTGTGTTGAAAACGGAGTTGACGTGGAATGTTTGCCCGGGCCTACAGCATTGATTCCGGCATTGGCAGTTTCAGGGTTACCCACCGACAAATTTGTTTTCGAGGGTTTTTTACCTCAAAAAAAGGGCCGTCAAAAAAGGTTGACCCAACTTGCAGGCGAAGAAAGAACCATTGTTTTTTATGAATCGCCTTTTCGATTGGTAAAGGCGTTAACCCAGTTTGCCGAATTCCTGGGAAGCGAACGGCAATGTTGCGTTTGCCGCGAACTGAGCAAAATGTTTGAAGAGGTTAAACGCGGAACTGTTGCAGAACTTTTACAATATTATGCTGAACACCCGCCAAAAGGCGAAATTGTAATAGTGGTTGCAGGCGCCGGTGGCGAAACAGAATCAGACGATTAACCACCTGCTAATGAACAGAAAATATACCCACATTTTTTTCGACCTCGATAATACACTTTGGGATTTCGAAACCAATTCGCGCAATGCGATGCTTGTTGCGTTCGAACATTTTAAACTCTCACAAAAAGTTGATTTTAACCACTTTTATGAAGTTTATGCTAAACACAACCATCTTCTATGGGAACTTTATCGCAAAAATGAAATCGCGAAAAAAGAATTGACGCAACGCAGATTTCAGCTGACTTTTAACGAGTTAAGCATTATTGGAATCGACGCCGGATTAATGAATTCACACTATCTGGATGTTATGCCTGAACAGAAACAATTGAACGCCGGAGCGATAGAACTCCTGCATTATCTGAAAAAAAGGACTTATGAAATCTCGATCATTACAAATGGATTTAAAGAAGTTCAACATAAAAAAATTGAAACTTCAGGGTTAAAACCTTTTATAACAAAAGTTTATATCTCAGAAGAAATAAAAATTACTAAACCTAACCGGGGGATTTTTGAATATGCAATAAAATCGTCGAATGCGCGCAAATCACAAAGCCTGATGATAGGGGACGATTGGGAGGTGGATATTCTGGGAGCTGTGGGGTTTGGAATGGATGCTGTTTTTCTGACAAATGAAAATATCAACAAAATAACTGAGGTTGAAAGTTTATCGGGATCGACAGTGAAAATTAGCGCAACTGGAAATCTGAAAAATCTGATTGGTTTCATTTAAAATGCTTTTTGTAGAAGATTGAAAAAAAATTTCAATCTTGAGTGTTAAAAAGAATATCAACAGACTGAAATTTATATTTTTTTTTAAGTTTGCATTAATTAACTAAAAACTTAAAAAAAATTAACATTTATTTTACTTTTGAGAAAATGATACAACAAAAAATAAAAGCTCCATTTAGTTAACGTTTTGCATGATTTTCGGGAGTCAATAAATCAGAAAAAATAATCTAATTTGATATCGCTGTATAATTATTAATTTAAAACTATTTCTATGAAAAAAATTGCATTTTTTTTATCGATTTTGCTTTTCATGGGAACTGTGTTTGTTCATGCTCAAACAAGAAGTATATCGGGGACGGTAACTTCTGCCGAGGATAATCAACCTGTTCCCGGAGTTTCGGTATCTGTAAAAGGTACAACTGTTGGTTCAGTTACCAATGTGGATGGTGATTTCCAGTTGAACATTCCACAGGATGCTAAAACTTTGATATTTAGCTTTATTGGGATGAAAAACCAGGAGATTGAAATTGGTTCACAAACCAGTTTTAATATCAAAATGGAAACCGATGTAGTAGGTATTGACGAAGTCGTTGTTACTGCATTAGGGATGTCGAGTGAAAAGAAAAGTCTTGGCTACTCAACTCAGACATTTGATGCAGAGGTTTTGTCGAACAAACCAAATGCCGACGTTATCAATTCTCTGGCCGGACGCACTGCCGGTGTTCAAATCACAAGTTCAGCCGGCGACGCAGGTGCTTCAACTTACATGACTATTCGTGGTGCTGCTTCAATAACCGGAAATAACCAGCCTTTATTTGTGGTTAACGGCTTACCAATCATATCCGGTGGTGGCGGTGGCGGCGTTGGTGGTGTAACAACATCCAGCCGTTCTATTGACCTCAATCCTGAAGACATTGAGTCGATAACCATTTTAAAAGGGGGTGCTGCTACTGCACTTTACGGTGTAAAGGCTGCAAACGGTGTGTTAATTATTACAACCAAAAGTGGTAAAAACCTGACCAGCCGTAAAATTGAATTCCATACTTCGGTAGGTTTCGATCAGATTTCTCAAACTCAGGAACGCCAGACTAAATTTGCTCAGGGAAATAATGGTGTATGGATTGGAGGTAACTCTTTTTCATGGGGACCAAAGATTGCCGATCTTGAATATGATGGTGATGCTACATACAAATGGGATCCGTATGGTAGGCTTATACCAAAAGTTGAGGGGAGCGGCAAAAAGCCAGCCCAATATTACGATCCTTATGAATTTTTCCAAACAGGTCTTTCTACTAATAACCGGTTGAATATCAGTAATGGTAACGACCAGGGAAATTTCTTTTTTTCACTTTCTAATTTAACCCAGGAAGGTGTTGTACCGAACAACAAATACGGCAGAACAACCATGAGGTTAAATGCATCGACTAAACTGGATAAGAAAATTACTCTGGGAGCCGATTTCGCATACACAAATTCAACGGCAACACAAATTCAGAAAGGTTCAAACGTATCTGGCGTTATGCTGGGTTTGGTTCGTACGGCTACCACTTTTGATAACAGTGCTGGTTATATATTTCCGGATGGAACTCAACGTAATTACCGTAACGGTGGCGGTTATGACAACCCGTACTGGACAGCAAATAAAATTGCATTCGACGAAAATATCAACAGGTTCACAGGAGGTGGTAACCTGAAAATAGATTTTACCGAATACCTGAATCTTGTGTATAATGCAGGTATCGACTGGTACACCCGCAGATACAAAAACTCATTTGCGATCAATTCAAGATCTAATCCGGCTGGATATGTTGATGAATACATGAACTATGCAGGTATTTTTAATTCCGATTTATTATTGAATTTCGATAAGAATTTAAATGACCAGTTAAACTTAAAAGTTACACTTGGAAATAACTTCTATTCTACCTACAGCAAATATTTGTATGGAGATGCTGACGTACTTGAAATTCCGGAATTTTATCAATTGTCGAATTCAGCCAATAACACTGTAAGTTCCGGTATTTACAATTACCGTACAATGGCCGTTTTTGGTGATGTTCGTTTGGCTTATGGCAGTATGTTGTATTTAGGTGTAACAGGTCGTAACGACTGGTCAACTACTATGCCTGAAGCTAATCTTTCAGCATTTTATCCCTCTGTTAGCCTTGGTTTTGTATTTACTGAACTTAGTGCATTAAGCGACAATAGTATTTTGTCATATGGTAAACTGCGCGCTTCAGCAGCAAAAACAGCCAATATTGCAGGTGCTTATAATACCTCGAATTATTTTTATGGTGCCGGCGCTGGTGACGGCTGGACAAACGGTGTTAATTTTCCATACCAGGGTGCAACCGGTTTTGCCGTCGGCTCAGGTTTGGGCAATCCAAATTTGAAACATGAAACACAAAAATCATGGGAAGTTGGAACTGAATTGAAATTCTTTAAAAACAGGTTTGGAATAGATTTCACCTATTTCTACAATAAAAATACCGACTTGTTAATGAGTGTTCCAATCGCAGCATCCTCTGGTTTTACTTCGGTGTATATGAACGCCGCCAGCATGGACTCAAAAGGTATTGAATTAACTATGGATGCAACGGTAGTTAAATCAAAAGATTTTTCATGGGATTTGATTGCCAACTTTACCCAATTTAAGAACACTATTCTCGAGCTTGCTCCCGGAGTAGACAACCTTTTCCTGGGTGGTTTTACCACACCTCAGATTCGTGCAGTTGCCGGTGCTGAGTATGGAAGTATTTTTGGTGAAGACTGGTACAGGGATGAACAGGGAAATGTGCTGATTAACGACGATCCAACGGATAATAACCGCGACGGATATCCATGGACAAATTCAGGGGCAATGGTACCAATTGGAAAAGTTAATCCGGACTGGACAGCAAATATTACCAACAACTTGAACTATAAAAATTTAAGTCTTTCATTTCTTTGGGAATTTAAAAAGGGTGGCAGCATGTACAACGGAACTCATTTTGCAATGAACTATTTTGGAACCAGCGCAACTACTGCAAACCGTGAAGTTTATTATACTCCTGAAGGAACAATAGATTTTGACAAAACTCCTGCAGAGAATGTTGTTGTGTTTGATGGTGTTTATGGTCACCTTGACAGAGAGGGAAATACGGTAAGTTCGGGTAAAGACAATGTTACTCCGGTTGTTTTGGATCAGAAATGGTTCCAGGGAATGGGAAGTAATTTCGGGGGCGGCCCATCGTCAGCAGCCATCGAACCAACTGATTGGGTGCGGTTAAGAGATATTACCCTAACCTACAATTTGCCAATTAAAAATAATAAGATTTTAAAAGAAGCACAGATTTACGGAACCGGGAAAAACCTGTTGTTATTTACACCTTATTCCGGTATCGATCCTGAAACAAACCTGCAGGGTGCTGTTAACGGCCAGGGGATGGACTACTTTAACAACCCGGGGACCAAGACATTTATGTTAGGTTTAAAAGTTACATTTTAACAATTAAAATACAGTAAACATGAAAAAATACATATTTAACACTGTAAAATTCGCCGGAGTATTTTTAGCAGCCGCTATAATATTATCCTCGTGCGATACATGGATTGACACAGAAGTAAATGTCAATCCCGATGCACCTGCGGATGTTCCAATGAACCTGATGCTACCTGCTATTCAGCAAAACGTTGGTTTTACTTTAGGAGGGAACGATATGGTATTAACCACTGATAATTGGATGCAACAGTTTGATGGTGTATCAAGACAATCTTACACCATTTCACGTTATCAATATCAACCGGCAGATGTCAATAATCTTTGGAGTACAATTTATTCAGGCATTTTAATTAATTCGAAAATATTAATTGACAAAGCTGAAAATACTGAAGGAGCTTATTCACCGTACAATGCCGGAATTGGTAAAGTACTGATGGCAACAACTCTTGGTGTTTCTACTGATTTATTTGGTGATATGCCATACAGTGATGCGCTGAAAGGTGATGAAAATGTATTGACTCCAAAATTCGATACCCAGGAACAGGTTTACACTGCGTTACAGGGACTGCTCGACGGTGCTATTGCCGATTTTGGAAAGCCAACAACTGAAAATCTTGTAGCTGTGAAAAGTGATGTTATGTATGCCGGTAATGTTGCCAAATGGAAAAAAGCAGCTTATTCAATTAAAGCACGTCATTTATTACAGCTTTCTGCAGTAAAAGGCAATGCAGCATATACTGAAGCTCTGGCAGCAGTTGCCAATGGATTTTCATCAACCGCTGACGATATGATGGTACCATGGGAAGAAGCAAACCACAATCCGATTTTCCAGTTCATGGAGCAACGTACTGATGTTCGCATGGGCGCAACATTAGTGAATTTGATGAAATCGATTGAAGATCCTCGTATTCCTTTTTATGTTGCAAAAGATGGAAATGGAGAATATACCGGTTCTGTAATTGGTTCTCAAAACGAAAATGCATCAAAACCAGGCCCATATATCGCTGGAGCAACAGCCTCTTCAATGATAATGTCGTATGCTGAATTGAAATTTATTGAAGCTGAAGCCAACTTTAAACTCAACAAATCAACCGAAGCTTCTGACGCGTTGAAAAAAGCTGTAGGTGCTTCAATTTTAAGGGTAACCGGAACTGCTATGACTGATGATTGGTACAATGCCAAAATTGCAAGCCAAACCTTATCAATGGAGTTGATTATGACCCAGAAATACATTGCTACCTTTGGTACCTGTCAGGCATTTGCTGACTACCGCAGGGTTGGATTGCCAGTGATGACAGTTCATCCGGGGGCAGTATTGCCAGCTATGCCAACTCGTTATCCTTATGCTCAGGATGAAATTTCGTACAACGGGGCAAATGTTCCCGGTATTGTTTCTATCAACGATAAATTATGGTGGGATAAATAACCTGCATTGAAATATTAAAATTCTGAAATTATGAAAAATATATTCAAATTAATTTTTGCATTAAGCATAACATCGGTATTTCTTTATTCATGTGATGAAGAAGTGGCGTTTGATGCACTGACATCAGCACCCAATGCAGATGCAACCTATTATGTGCAGTTTATAAATGCTGCTAAGACTATGGAAACCGGTGTTACAGAAGCGGGTGCATTGGTTGAGGCAAAATCAACCATTGCTGTATCATTGATGGGAATGCCAAGTAGTTCTGAAATCAAGGTTGATTTAACTCCAGATCCTGCCAATACTTTAAAGCCAAACATGTACACCTTATCGGCAAATAGTATTACAATTCCGGCTGGTAAAACATCAGGTTCTGTAAATTTCTCTACAGTGGCAGCTAATATGCCGGTTGGTCAAACGGTTAAATTTGTATTAAACATGAGCGCAGGCGAACATAATTCACCCAGCTCAACAGGAACAAAACTGACTTACAATATTAAACGCATTGAGTTTTGTCCTTTGGCCAATGGCAATGCTGATTTGGTTGGTACATGGAGTGGTGAAGATGCATTCTATGCAAGTCAGATTGAAACTTCGATAAGTGGAACAGATTTTATTGTTGCCGGAATGAGTAAGGAATTTATAGAAGACTGGTGGGGAGAAAAAATAACCGCAGGAGGTTCATTTAAAATGACTGTTAAAGGAAATGGTTCTGTGGATATTCCAAGGCAGTATATTTATACTACTGATTATAAAGGCGAAGCTTTTGATTATGAGATAAAAGGTAGTGGAAAATGGGAAAATTGCGGTAGCAATCCCATTATGATTATTACTTATGATATTTATTATCCAGGTGAAGATAAAGGTTTAGCAGCTCAATATTCATCATATCTTGGTGGGGCTACTTTTTTAACTGCCGATATAGAATTAACGGGGAAAAAGTCTGCAGAATTGTTTTCGCTTTTAACACCAATTGAAAAGGTGGTAAGAAAGTAATAGTGTTTTTTAATGAGATTTTAGATGAGCCGGCAGGATATCCTGTCGGCTTTTTTGGTGTGTCGGGCATGGTCATATTCTATAGGGTGCAAGTCCCGATTGAGTGTTGCAGTACATATCATTAGCCAAGAGCAAGGGTGTTGTGGGCGACTGCGAATCTGAAGGAAGCTGGCGGCAAAGTTCTGACCCGAGGAACACGAACATTATCAGGCATATCCGGTTGGACGAGTTTGCAACACAAAACGAAGTCCTAAAACTACACGGAAACCGGAGTGTAAATGATGCGGGTACATGGAATGAAGGTTATTTGTTTTACCACGGGAGATATCACAGACGTGCGGAAACTAAGTATGAAGTACGGTTGAAAAAGATTTGTTGAGAGAAGTCAGCCGAGGCCATAGTAACGGAAGAAGCGAGGCATCACAGAAGGGTGGAGGACTCACAAACCCAGTGAAGGGCTGAACCTTGAGAAGTGAAAGTAAATGAATGTTCCCGAATGAAGGGAAGAAAGCAGAAAAAATCGGAAGATACCTGGCTGCAAAGAGACAGAGCTGAACTCGAAGGGTATGTAGGAGGGCAGACCTACATTCGGATAACTGAAAACAACCTCACTAATGCAGACCAACCAAGTAATGGAATGTTGGATCAAATCCTATCTCCGTTCAACCTGAACCAAGCCTATAAGCGGGTTAGGAGTAATAAAGGGAGCGGAGGAGTGGACAAGATGGAAGTAGAATCACTTGTGGATTATATTGTTCGCCACAAGGAAGAACACATATAAGCCATCATGGACGGAACTTATCGACCGAATCCGGTTCGAAGGGTAGAGATACCCAAGGAAAACGGGAAGATGCGAATGCTTGGCATCCCCACAGCAGTTGACCGTGTCGTTCAACAAGCTATTGCCCAAGTTTTATCCCCCATTTACGAGAAACAGTTTTCACCCAATAGTTACGGATTCAGACCCAAGCGCAGCACACATCAGGCATTGAACAAATAGATCATATTAGCGAAGGCTATAAATATGCTGTTGATATGGATTTGGAGAAGTTCTTTGATACAGTCAATCAGAGTAAACTGATAGAGATTTTATCACGGACGATAAAAGATGGACGGGTCATTTCACTCATCCATAAATATCTCCATGCTGGTGTTTTGGTGCGGAACAAGTTTGAAACTACGGAAGTTGGAGTGCCACAGGGAGGACCATTGAGTCCGTTGTTAAGCAACATCATGCTCAACGAACTGGATAAGGAACTTGAAAATCGTGGACACCGCTTTGTTCGTTATGCTGACGACATGGTCATCCTATGCAAAAGCAAACGGAGTGCCGGACGGACATTAACGAACATCATTCTGTATATTGAGGAGAAGCTATTTTTGAAAGTAAACAGGGAAAAGACGGCAGTAGCTTATATCTCCAGGATTAAATTCCTGGGCTACTCTTTCTATGAAAATGGGAAAAGCGGACGATTACGGATACATCCGAAAGCTTATCCAAGATGAAAGAACGCATAAAAGAGTTCACATCGAGGAGTAACGGATGGGGAGATGCAAGATGGAAAGAAACACTCAAACAGTACATTACTGGATGGGTGAATTATTTTAAGCTGGCGGATATGAAGACACTTCTATCACAAGTAGATGAATGGTATCGCAGACGCTTACGGATGGTAATCTGGAAACAATGGAAACGGATACGAACCCGTTTGCGAAATCTCATAAAGCTTGGGATTGCAAAATACAAAGTCTGGGAATTTGCCAACACGAGAAAAAGCTACTGGCGCACCGCCAATAGCCCAATCATAAATACTTCTATCACCAACGAGCGTTTAAAACAAGCAGGGTACATTTTTTTAATGGATTATTATCGGAAAGTGAACGGCGTAAATTAAGGAACCGCCGTGTACCGAACGGTACGCACGGTGGTGTGGAAGGACGAAACGGGAAATAATCCTGTTTCTCCTATCCGATTTTTAATTGAAGATATTGTGATTCGTAATCTCGTTAATTTCGTTCACGTTTTATATTGGTGTTTCGATTCTCTCAGCTGTATTGCGGCAAAATATAATAAACACTTTTCAACATTTATTAACTTTTCAGAATTTTTATAATTATCATGAACCTGCAATAGTTCAAATCGTTAAATACTTGAATTTACTTAGGATTTATTACTTACGTCCTTGTTTTTATTTCATTTTTTTTGGTAATTAAATTCTTTTTTTACATTTGCTATCGTTAATATTTGTTAACAAACGAAATGGGAAAAGTTAGATTTTACTGTAGATTAAACCAATTTTCAATAAACCGTTGACTTGTTGCATTTTGTATAATTATTGAATAAATATTTTTTATTATAAGCTGTTTAATTATTAATTTAAAACTATTTCTATGAAAAAAATTGCGCTTTTATGGTCGATTCTCTTTTTCATGGGATTGAATGTTGTTATTGCACAGACGAAAAATGTAACTGGAACAGTTACATCGGCTGACGATGGCACACCAATTCCCGGAGTATCGGTTTCTGTCAAGGGAACAACCCTTGGGACTGTGACAAACGTAGATGGTAAGTTTCAGCTTCAGGTTCCACGGGATGCTCAGGCTTTGACTTTTTCTTTTGTGGGTATGGAAACCCAGGATGTAGTCATCGAAGGTACTACAGTTGATTTAGCGATGAAAGCCTCTACAATTGCTGTTGGCGAAATTTTAGTTACCGGCGCTTACGAAACAAAGCGTTCGGCTAAAAGTACTGCTTCGCAAACACAGGTAATTTCATCAGAAGAACTTAACACTGTTCGCCAGACTAACATTAATAATGCTTTGGCTGGTAAAGTATCTGGTATCCAGGTACGCAGTCAGTCGCCAGTTGCATTAGGCCGTACTGGCGAAATAAGGCTTCGTGGTGAAGGTGGATTTGGAACCGGATCCGGTGGTGTTATTTACGTCGTGGATGGTACTATTCTTCCGAATGCCAATGATATTAATATGGACCTTGTGGAAGATGTTTCTGTTCTTTCAGGCCCGAGTGCTGCTGCACTTTTCGGATCATCGGCTGCCAATGGCGCTATTGTTGTAACAACCAAAAGAGGAAGGGTTGGAGCAAAAGGTTTTGGAGTTGATGTTGCTACAGGTGTGCAGGTTACAAGCGTTTACATCCTTCCTAACTATCAGAACTCATATGCTGGTGGTGCAAACCAGGACCTGACCCAGTACAACTATAAACAGGGTGATCCGGGACATTGGAAAGCGTTGGATGGTAAATATTATCACGATTATTCTGATGATGCCAGCTGGGGTCCACGTATGGCAGGTCAGGAATATATCCCATGGTATTCATGGTACGAAGGTTCGAAATACACTGGTACAACTGCCAAACTCGTTCCTCAGCCCGACAATGCCCGCGACTTCTTCCAGAATGGAACTTTGGTAAACAATACCATCAGTTTCAGTAAAGCTACAGACAAACAAAACACAAGGATTAGTTATGGTAACAATCTTGTTACAGGTAACTTACCCGGAACATCATTGCAAAAACACAATTTCTCGGTAAGATCAGTAATCGATGTAACTGATAAATTTTCGGTAACTGCAAATGTAAATTTCTACACCACTTTAACTGATGGAGAATTTGATGATGCATATTCAAACCAGTCAACAGGTTCATTCAACCAGTGGTTTCACAGGGATGTTGATATGAATATGATGAAAGAACTGAAAGATATCAGAACACCGTCAGGTATCTGGGGCAGCTGGAACCATAACAACCCGACTGTCTACAATCCGGCAAACGAAAAACAGTTTTATGCAGGTAACTACTGGTACAACTTTTACAAATGGTTTGATTTAGTTCAGCAATATACACGTGCTGATCGTTTATTTGGTGATGTTTCAGCAAATTACAAAATCACTAGCGATTTAAGTATTAAAGGTACCTATCGCCGCCAGCAAAACAATACATGGAGCGAATCGATGTACAGCAGCCAGTTAGCCGAAAGTGGTACACAAACTACAGGTAATTCGCCTGAAGCAAAAGGTTATTATAGTACTTCTACCACATATTCAGTTCGTGAGAACTACGAAGCGATTTTGAGCTACGTAAAAACAATTCAGGATTTTAAAATTAATGCCAATGCCGGTACTGATATTTTCAATTCTATATACAAATCAAACTCTGCTAATACAGTTGATGGTTTAAATGTTCCTGACCTTTATACTGTTTCAAACTCTAAAAGTCAGGCATCAATTGGAAATGCTAGGTCAAAAGAAAAATACAGGGCATTGTTCGCACGCGGTGATGTTGGTTATAAAGATTTTCTCTTTGCTGAATTCACTTTACGTAATGACTGGTATTCAACTTTACCTGATGTAAATAATAACGTGCTTTCAAAATCATTCGGAGGTTCGTTTGTTTTCAGCGATCTGCTTGATTCAGAAATGCTTTCTTATGGAAAATTAAGAGCATCATGGGGTGAAATCCCAAGAACAATTGGTATTTACCAATATCCGGGTTTTGCCTACGGTGTAGGTCAATATCAGTGGAACGGAAACTTCCTGATGGGAACACCTGATCAGTTGGTTGACCCGAATATTCATGGTGCTGTTAACCAGCAAAAAGAAGTTGGTCTGGAATTACGCGCTTTGCAAAGCCGGGTTGGTTTAACTGTTACATATTGGGATGGTTCAGAAAAAGATATTCCTTATGCAGTTTCAATTCCTAACTTCAGTGGTTTCACATCTAAATTGATCAATACTGGTGAAATAAGCAAAAAAGGTATCGATGCAATCCTAAATCTCCGTCCTATTTGGGGAGAATTCAAATGGGATATTAATGCCACAGTAAGTTACCTGATGGAAAACAAGGTGGTAAAAATTGCTGATGGTATCGACCAGTTTGTGGTTCAGAGCCAGTGGGGTGGTGGTACACCTGATATGGTTCACCGTGTGGGTGAAGAATGGGGCCAGTTGTATGGCGGTGGTAAAAAACTTTTCCAGGCTGTTGATGGGGAAGGTAATAAGGTTGATCATGTTAACAATGGGAAACCAGTTCTTGATAACAACGGTTTCTTCACTGCTGATCCAAAGACTTACTTTGGAAACGTACTTCCAGAAGTTACCGGTGGTATTCAGAACAACTTCAGGTACAAAGATTTTGCACTTAACGTAAACTTCGACTACCAGGTAGGTGGTAAATTCTTCTCATTGTCTGATATGTGGGGTACTTTCTCTGGTTTGACTGCCCGTACAGCTGTATTAAACGATAATGGTATTCCGATTCGTGATGCAGTCGCTGATGGTGGTGGTGTTCACGTAAGTGGGGTTAACGCTGCTGGTGAAGATGTTGATTACTATGTTGAAGGACAGGATTATTACCATCAGTTCTATACCCGCGATATCTATGATGAACATGTCTATGATTTGAGTTTCTTCAAACTTCGTGAGTTGAGTTTCTCTTATTTCATACCTGTTCATAAAATGGGTATTGGCAGTGTGATTTCAAAAGCTGAAATTTCAGTTGTTGGACAGAATGTTTGGCTGATTTATGCTCAAACCAAAGACTTCGATCCTTCTGAAATCAGCCAGGCAGGTGGCGAACGCGGTCAGTTCCCTGGTGTAAGATCATTTGGTGCTAACCTGAAAGTTAGTTTCTAATTAATAACAGGTATAACTATAAAAACAATATAAAATGAAAAATATATTTAAATATACTTTAGCTGCTGTTTTAGGATTATCCCTGATTACAGGTTGCGAAACTTTCGAGGATTTTGGTGATACAAACACAAATCCGGCTGCAACTACCGACCCGATTACTTCAGCTTTGTTAACCAACGTTCTTTCCGGAATCGGTGGCTATGCATCAAATAGTACTTACAGGCCAGCACTCTATTGTCAGTATTTGTCTGAAACACAATATACTGATGCTTCGTTGTATTCATCAAACAAAGCTGATATACCAAGTTATGCCGGTATGTTGATGGATTTGCAGAATATCATTAATTATAATACCAATGAAGCTACAAAGAATTTAGTGCTTACAAATGGTTCAAATGCTAACCAGGTTGCTGTTGCTACAATTCTTAAAAGCTATATTTTCTGGATTATTACCGACCGTTACGGAGATATTCCTTACACAGGCGTATTAACTGGCAGTACAGAAATTACCTACGACAAGCAGGAAGTTGTTTATAAAGGTATTATTGTCGATTTAAAAGCTGCTGTTGATCTGTTTGACGGTGGAGCTCCTGTAAAGGGTGATATCGTATTTAATGGCGATGCTGCAAAATGGAAAAAAACAGCCAACTCATTGCGGATGTTGATGGCTTTAAGGTTATCGAAAAGATATGCCGGCCCGTCAGATTATGCTGCTACTGAGTTTAAAGCTGCTTTAGCTCACGCTGCCGGTTCAGTCGAATCGAACAGTGATAATTTTGTAATCAACTATGCAGGTGGAACATTCAAATTCCCATATTATGCCATGTATGATGGACGTAAAGACTTCGGGGAAAGTGAAACAATGACCACTTTAATGGGTGATTTAAACGATGGTCGTCAGGCTGCTTTTGGTTCATCGAATGTGGGTGTTCCTTATGGTTGGACACGTGCAAAAGCTGAAGCCTGGACAGGTAATAATGCCAATTGGGCAAAAGTTTTAGCTGATTCATATCGCCCTGATAACGGTTCGCTTCTTGTTGTTGGTGCTGCACAAGTTCTTTTAGCAAGAGCCGAAGCTGCTGACAGAGGTTGGACAACTGAAAATGTTCAGGCCAAATATGAAGCAGGTATCAAGGCTTCATTCGCACAATGGAAAGTAGCTACTCCTCCCGCTAATTACTTTACCAATGCTAAAGTTGCCCTTGGTACAACAGGTACAGGTGCCAATCTGAAACAAATTGCCACTCAGCGTTATATCGCCACTTATCCTGACGGTATGCAGGGATGGAGCGAATGGAGAAGAACAGGTTTTCCTGAATTGACTCCGGCAGTTGATGCTGTAAACAGCTCAAAGAAAATTCCACGCAGATTTGTTTATGGAAACAATGAATATAACCTGACCGGTGAAGCTCTTGAATCAGCAATTGCATCACTTGAGGGTGGTGACACTATGGACGCCAAAATTTGGTGGGATAAATAACATTTGATAAACTATTCTCATTAAAAAGAATTGGAAATATGAAAACATTAAGAATATTAAAAAATGTGGCAGTGGTTTTTATGGCGCTGTTACTTATTAACTCGTGCGAAACGGTTGAAACCCCTGAACCAATGGGTGACGCCGGACAAACGATAGTGAAACTTTTCCCTGCGGGATTTAAATTGATTGCACTCGATGCTATTCCAACTTCGCAAAAAGCGGTAATGTTTGAAGTTAGAAGAGATGTTGCCAATGAAGCTGATCTTAATAGTGCTACAACAGCTGTTTTAAAGTTCAAACAGTCCATTCTTGATACATTTAATGTACACAATGATATGGCATTAGAAGTTTTAGGGTCAAATCTTGCAACCATTGCACCAGCTCCATCTGCTGATGGTTCTATTGCATTGAATTTTGCAGCAGGTGAATTCTCAAAATCAATTACTGTTACAATTCCGGATGCAACAAAATTTAATTTTTCAAAACAATATGGTTTTGGATATGAAATCCAGTTTACCGGTGGTACTGGTAAATTAAGTGAAGCTGCTGAAAAAGAAGTTGTTGTCCAGGTGCTTGTAAAAAATAAATACGATGGTATTTATGAAGTTAAAGCTAACAGTCCAATGGTTGACATTCTGAACGCATCGCTAACCGGTTATTATCCATTTGTGTATGTTTTGGAAACTTCGGGTGCTCACTCAGTAATGTGTTACGATCGTGACGTTTGGGGCGATTATATGCACCCAATTATGAGTGGTACAAACGTAAGCGGTTATGGTTCATTTGGTCTCGAAATTTTCTTCGATCCATCTGGAAGCGGGAAAATTATCGATGTTAAAAATCCATGGGGTAATCCTCCCGGAAATACCAGGATGCCAAAAATTGACGAATCGGGTATTAACGCATGGAATCCAACTTCTAAAAATGTTGATTTCAAATATTTCATGATTCAGCCAAGTTTAGTTCCTGATGCACCTCATATCAGGGTTTACTTTGATGAAACATGGACTTACAAAGGACCAAGATAATTCTCTGAATTATATTAAAAGTCCCGGCAAAACCTGCCGGGATTTTTTTTTGCCTTTTTTTGAATGACTAGTAGAAAATCAGGATATTGAAATGCAAAATTGATATTCAATGTTGTTTAGATAAGCTAAAAACTATTAGTAATGCGAATCAAGGGTAGAACCGGAATTTTCATTCTTTAAACTGTCCTGCCTTACAGGCAGTTGCTTCTTTTTTGATATCGTTTTCCGCAGGTCGATGACCATGCGGTTATGGAACTCTGACTTTTCAAGTCAATTGGGTAACTTGTCCTGAAAGGACTTATTTTCATAACCACAGGTTACAAACCTGTGGTTACAGCATAATAGAACCAAACTGCCTGTAAGGCAGGATTTTTCGTCAGAATTACAGAGAATAAAACCGCATACTGAAGGTTATTAACTCTTGGTTCGCCTAAACTCTTGATTCGTAAAAGCGCTTGCATTGATCTTGCTAAACAACTGATTAATGTATCGATTATGTTTTCCTTTTCTTCTTTTTAGCCGCGGGAAATAAAACATTATTAAGGATCAGCCTGTATCCCGGTGAAGTGGGGAACAAGTTTAAGTCAGTCGGAGTGTCGCCAACCAGGTGGCGGTAATCTTCGGGGTCGTGGCCGCCGTAAAATGTCCAGAATCCTTTTCCACGTTCGCCGTGAATATAACGTGCCTCACCAGCATTTTTATTTTCGCCCATCACCAGGCTGCCGGGTTTCAGCAGTTCTTTTTTGTAAGCGGTGGTTTGGCCCATAAAACCTTTAATCAGGTTGCGGTGGTTCTGGCAAAGCATGGTGGGAATCGGGTCCCACTTGGCCGAGAACTCAAATAATGTAAAAAAATCGTTCTCACGCACCACGTTTCGTGAGTTGGTTACATCGATATTCGAGAATTCGTAGGCGTACGGATCCATCGTGAGTTTAAAATCGCGGAACGCAAAAGTGTGGTTAAAATCCAGTTTTTCCTGGGCATTTTTATCCGCCGGGTCACCATCAAACATGGGCTCGCAAATATCGATTTCCATGGCTGCCAGCGAAATATCATAAGTATCGGTGGCAGCACACATGGCAAACAGAAAGCCGCCGTTTAATACATATTTTTCAATTTCACGGGTTACAAACGATTTCATTTCTGCAACCTTCAGAAAACCCAGTTTTTTGGCTAATTCGTTGTTAATAGCTACTTCCTGTTGATACCAGGGCGCATTTTGATAAACTCTCCAGAATTTTCCAAACTGTCCGGTAAAATCTTCGTGGTGAAGGTGCAGCCAGTCATATTCAGCTAATTTGCCATTAAAAATTTCCTCATCGTAAATCACATCATACGGAATTTCGGCATAGGTAAGCACCAGCGTCACAGCATCGTCCCAGGGTTGTTTGTTGGGTGGAGAATACACGGCTATTTTGGGTGCCTTGTTCATTGCAACTGCATCCTGGTTCACATCGGGCTGTGCAATTTCGTCTAAAATTGCTGCTGCCTGTGCGTCAGTTATTGACTCGAATGAAACGCCACGCACCATACATTCGCTTTCGAAAGCAGGCGAATGTTGCATCAGAAAACTACCCCCGCGGTAATTGAGCAACCATTTTACCTCAACATCCTTTTCGAGTACCCAAAAGGTTATTCCGTACGCTTTCAGATGATTTTTCTGAGAATCGTCCATGGGAATCAGCAGGTAGATTGCTTTCACCTGCATCACCGATATAAGTAGAAATAGTATCAGTACTAGTTTTGTCTTCATGGTTGTTCGTTTCAGAAATTACAAATAGAGAAGGCAAAATGTTCAGTTTAAAACGGTGAATCGGTTTTTCCCGACCGCTGATTTTCAAAGCTGCTGTTGTGGCTCATTCCAACTCCCGAAGTTTCAGCGTCTTCATTCATTTTTGAGCTGTAAGTTTTTGCTCCACCGGCCAAACTGCCGGCAAACTGGTGTTCCATATCCGAGAATTTGGCTAATTCTTTTTTAAACGAAAGATGAATATCGCCGGTGGCGCCATTACGGTGTTTTGCAATGATGATTTCGGCCACACCCAACAGCGAGTTACCCGATTCATCTTCGGTAATCCCATAATATTCAGGTCTGTGAATAAACAAAACAAGGTCGGCATCCTGTTCAATCGCACCCGACTCACGAAGGTCGGAAAGTTGTGGGCGTTTGCCTTCGCGCGATTCAACCGAACGGTTGAGCTGCGAAAGCGCCAGAATTGGAATGTCAAGTTCTTTGGCGATGGCTTTCAGCGAGCGCGAAATGTTACTTACTTCCTGTTCGCGGCTGCCCCGGTTATCAGAACCGGCAGTCATCAGCTGCAGGTAATCCACAATCACAACTTCAATGTTGTATTGCATTTTTAAGCGCCGGCATTTTGCCCTGAACTCAAAAATTGAAAGTGCCGGTGTATCATCGATAAACATCGGAGCTTTGTCGAGATTCGAGATTTTACGGTTCAGGTGTTCCCATTCCCAGTCTTCGAGCCTGCCCGATTTCAGTTTTTGCGAGCCGAGTTCGGTTTCTGAAGAAATTAAACGAGTAACCAACTGAATAGATGACATTTCGAGCGAAAACAAGGCAACAGATTTGTTGTGCGTTACCGCCATTTCGCGCGCCATAGAAAGTACGAAAGCCGTTTTTCCCATTGATGGTCGGGCAGCTACAATCACAAGGTCGGTTTTCTGCCAGCCCGAAGTGATTCGGTCGAGCGCCGTAAAACCCGAAGGAACTCCGCTTAAACCCTCTTTCTGATTTTTTGCTTTTTCAATCTGAAGAATTGCCTGATTTAAGATGGGTTTAATCGGAACAGTTTCCTTTTTAATGTTGCCCTGCGCAATTTTAAAAAGCGACGATTCTGAAAAGTCGATGAGGTCGTCAACATCCATCGTATCGTCGTATGATTTTGACTGAATTTCAGTGGAAACCCTGATGAGTTCGCGCTGGATAAATTTCTGCGCAATAATGCGTGCATGAAATTCGATATGGGCAGCCGAAGCCACACGCCGGGTGAGCTGGGTAATATAAGCGGGGCCTCCGATTTCCTCCAGTTGGTTGCGGTCTTTTAGTTCCTGGGTAACCATTAAAAGGTCAACCGGCTTTTCTTTGTTGGCCAGTTCTTTTATGGCATCAAAAATTTTCTGGTGTGTTTCCTTATAAAAACTTCCGGTGTCGATTACGTCGGCAACAGTAACATAGGCGTCGCGTTCGAGCATCAGTGCGCCCAAAACCGCTTCTTCCACCTCAGTGGCCTGGGGCGGCAATTTGCCGTACTGGGCATTAATTTGTTCAATATTGAACTGGTTGTTGTTATTGTTTTTTCTCTTTTCGGCCATAATTTTTCCAGCGGTTTTTTCTGCAACGGTAAATTTCGAATCTCAAAAATAAACGATTTGAATGCAGCAGGCTTTAAAACTGATTTCTAATTCTGATTAGTTTTAAACGATACTTATTCACAACTGTTGATAGTTTCTACAACCAGAGTTTGTCACGAATGATGAGTGAAATCATGTCTTTCAGTTTCATCCCCATGGCTGCAATTTGTTGCGGAACAAAGCTGGTGGCGGTCATTCCCGGCGTGGTATTCACTTCGAGGAAATAAAATTCATCGTTTTTCAAGATGTAATCGATGCGAACAATTCCCGCACACTGGCAGAAATCATAAATTTCAGAACTGATGTTCTGGCATTTTTCAAAAAGATGTTCTGGTAAACGCGCTGGTGTTATTTCTTCGGTAACACCCGGAGTATATTTTGCTTCGAAATCGAAAAATTCATTTTTTGGCAATACTTCGGTAACCGGGAAAACTATTTTTTTATTGCCGATTTTTACAAGCCCACAGGTAAATTCAGCACCATCAATAAATTGTTCAATCAGCGCTTCGTTGCTTTCTTCCCATGCTTTCAGAATGGCAGGTTCAATTTCGTCCTGGGTTTTTACTTTGGTAACACCAAAACTCGAACCTCCCGCATTCGGTTTTACAAAAACCGGTAATCCCAGATTACTGACAATCTCGGCAGCATTTACTTTCTCGCCTTTTGTCATTTTTACCGATTTTGCCATTTTTACCCCGAAACTACTGAGGTAATTGTTGCAAAACCATTTGTTAAATGTTAGTGACGATGAGTGCACGTTACAAGTGGAATAGGGGATTCCGAGCAGTTCGAAATAGCCCTGTAAAATTCCGTCTTCGCCCGGCGTGCCATGTATTGTAATGTAGGCGTAATCGAAATTGATTTTGTTGCCGTTGTAATTAAAACTGAAATCGGATTTGTCGATATCGGCAATTTTGGTTTCATTTTCAAGTACAATCCACTCTTTTCCGCGCATCAGAATCAGCCACGGTGTGAATTTTGCTGTATCGACGGCGTTGTACACATTAGCACCGCTTTTTACCGAAACAACATATTCGGAAGAGTCACCTCCCGAAACAACGGCAATATTTGGTTTATTCTTCATAACGGTTTACTATATAATTTTCCCATTTATCAACTGCAGCGGCCATATCTTCGGGTAACTCCGAGTCGAAAAGCATTTTTTCGCCGGTTACCGGGTGGGTAAAGCCAAGTGTTTTTGCATGAAGCGCCTGTCGGGGCAGAATTTTAAAGCAATTCATTACAAACTGCCTGTATTTATTGGAGGTGGTTCCGCGTAAAATTTCATCGCCACCATAGTTCGAGTCATTAAAAAGTGTGTGGTTAATATATTTCATGTGTACCCTAATCTGGTGGGTGCGGCCGGTTTCGAGGCGGCATTCCACAAGACTTACATAACTCATGTTTCTTAAAACCTTGTAATGTGTAACAGCCGGTTTTCCATATTCACCATCGGGAAAAACCTGGAAAACCTGCCGGTTTTTGAGGCTGCGGCCAATATTTCCTGTAATTGTTCCTTTATCCTCTTTCGGGCTTCCCCAAACCAGTGCATGGTAAAGACGTTCTGTCGATTTTTCGTAGAACTGAATACCCAGCGAGGTTTTGGCAAGTTCGGTTTTGGCAACCACCAGCAAACCAGAAGTATCTTTGTCGATGCGGTGAACTAACCCCGGTCGCGGGTCTTCGTTGTTAAACAGCGGCAAATCCTTAAAATACCAAGCCAGCGCATTTACAAGCGTGCCCGAATAATTGCCATGTCCGGGGTGTACAACCAGCCCTGCCGGTTTGTTTACCACAATCAACTGCTCGTCTTCGTAAACAATGTTGAGCGGAATATTTTCAGGAATGATTTTCAGTTCGCGTTTGGGGTAATCCATCACAATTTGAATATCGTCATTTGGTTTTACCTTGTAACTCGATTTAACCTGAACACTATTCACAAGTACATTTCCGGCGTCGGCAGCCTGTTGTAGTCGGCTTCTTGTAACATTTAAAAGCCGGTTGGCCAGAAACTTATCGATACGCATTGCCGATTGCCCGGCATCGACAGTCAGCCGGTGATGTTCAAATAATTCACCTTCGTCCTGATCATCGATTTCTTCAATATATTCTTCCATTATTGTTCTATTTCAGGTGTTTCGGGCAGTTCTGTATTGAGTGTGTCGGCAGATGTCAGCCATAAATCGACTGAGGTTCCGATATTTACAATTCTTGTATTTGAAATCGACGGATATTGTTTCCACACGATTGCACTGGCAGAATCTTCCGGCGTCATAATTGATGAATCAAAAATCAACACCCCGGTGTTCAGCATTCCCGAGCTTAAAGTATTTTTTGCATCGTTAAGTGATAATCCTGTGAGATCGGGCAGTGAAGTTTCTGAACTTCCGCCGCTCCGGCCAACCACAAGGTCAACCGTACTTCCCTTTAAAATTTCGTCGCCCTGGTTTAACTCGCGCAATCGTTGTTCAACTTTTAAAACAAGATCATTGTATTCTGATGGCTGAAAAGTAATGTTGCCAGTGATTAAACCACAGTTTTCAATCATGGCTTGTGCCTGCCGGAAAGAAACGTCAGTGATTTTCGGGAGAATCACTTTTTCAGGAACAGTAGAATTGATGGTAACAAAAACAATCCTGTTTTTTTTAACCTTCAACCCGGGTTCGGGAACCTGTTCCACTACAGATCCGGGCTCGGCGCCATTAAAATGAATCGAATCGGCTACTTCGAATCTGAGGTTGTTTTCCTCAGCCAGTCTTTCTGCTTCGTATGGCTGCATTCCGCTGAAATCAGGGACTGTATATGATTCGCGTTGAAGCGTATATGATTTTAAAATCTGCAAAGTGATAAGAATAATTACAAGGAACAGCCCGACAGCCATTGTCAGATGTTTAAAAAATACTTTGCTTGTTAAAAAATCTTTCAGACTCATTTTTTATCGGTAAAATGTTGAAGACAAAAATACAGCAAAAAACAGAAGCTGCTTATGTAATGCTGTTTTTTCGGAAAATAAAAATCAGTATGTCTTCAGAATATTATAATGTGTATCCCGCTCAACCGGAACCATTTTCATCTCACGAATCATTTCAATAAGTTCGGCGCTGCTGGCGCTTGGTTTTTCCTCGCCGCCAGCCATGGAATATATTTTTGTTGAGTCATCTATTGTTCCATCGAGGTCATCCACACCAAAATTCAGCGAAAGTCGCGCAGCCTGTTTGCCAATCATTGGCCAGTAGGCTTTCAAATGCGGAATATTATGCAAAAAGATGCGGGAAACAGCGTAGTTTTTTAGATCTTCAATCAGGGTGGTTTCCTTTATTTTGGAATAGGCATTGTTTTCGCGTTTGAATTTCAACGGAATAAACGCGTTGAACCCACCGGTTTGTTCCTGCAACGTGCGTAACCTATTGAGGTGGTCAACACGGTGTTCGTAGTTTTCAAGTAATCCGTAAAGTATTGTTGCATTGGATGGAATGCCCATTTTGTGAGCTACCGAGTGAATGCGTAACCACTCTGCCGACCCGGTTTTATCAGGACAAATTTCAGCACGCAGTGTTTCATCGAAAATTTCAGCGCCACCACCCGGCATCGATTCCAGCCCGGCTTCTTTTAAAATTCTGAGACCTTCTTCAATGGTTACATTTCCCATCTGGCACATCTGGTCGATTTCAACAGCGGTGAAAGCCTTGATTTGCAAAGCAGGCGCAACTTTTTTTATCGATTTCAGCATATCGGCATAAAAATTCACATGTCGGTCGGGGTGAACTCCACCCACAATATGAACTTCGGTGGCGCCTTTCGCCGTAAATTTTTCAACATCGGCAAGAATATCTTCGATGCTGCATTCCCAGGCACCTTTTTGTCCCTGGTGACGGCGGTACGAACAAAACTTGCAGTGGTTGATACAAATGTTGGTGGGTTCGATATGGAAGTTACGGTTAAAATAAACATAGTCGCCGCTAAGCCGCTTCTTAACTACGTTTGCGAGAAAACCAAGCAATGCCATGTCATTACACTGGAAAAGCTGAATTGCATCTTCAGATGTTAATGGTTCTGAATCAAAAACTTTTTCGGAAATTTTTTTAATTTCTCCGGGCAACTGTAGTGATTGATAAATTTTAAGCGCTGAATCCATCGAAATAAATGAATATTAGATTGGCTGCAGAATACACAGGTTTAAATAAACACAAAAAGGTAAAGAAATTCTTTCTTTACCTTCCTGTTAAAAGTGCGAAGCTTTTAAATTATCTTTTGTGTCTCGGTTCGTCCGAAACAGTGAGTTTTCTTCTCCCTTTTGCACGGCGTGCTTTCAGCACTTTGCGGCCGTTAGCAGTTGACATTCTTTCCCTGAACCCGTGTTTGTTCTTTCTTTTCCTGTTCGATGGCTGAAATGTTCTTTTCATTTCTATTATTTTTTATTATCGTTTTTAATTTTTTCGGACTGCAAAAATAGTTCTTTTTTTCTCTCTTCCAAACGATGCTGCATCTTTTTACATTAATTTGATTTTATTAGCATCGCAGTGATATTGAAAGGCT
>DYSZ01000044.1 GCA_020726265.1 Draconibacterium orientale | reverse complement strand
TGGCCGAACTTGACCAGGAATTGAATGGACTCGTCGATAAATGGGAATCGGTTTCGAACAAACTGGCCAAAGTGAATGCTCCGTCACTCATTGTTGGTGAAATGGACAGAACCACAGCTTTGTTACGCGATATTTATCATTCCAACTTTAATAGTATTATTGTCAACGACCAGCAGGTTTGTAACGAATTGAGCGATTATCTGGGTAGTATTCAGGCTGAAAAACGAAAAATCGTCAAATTTTACAAAGGCAAAGCTCCTATTTTTGAACATTACGGTATAGAGAAGCAAATTAAAGCTGCTTTTGGAAAAACTGTATCGTTCAAAGACGGTGCTTATTTGATTGTTGAACACACCGAAGCTTTTCATGTAATTGATGTAAACAGCGGCAACCGGGTGAAAATGGGAATGGACCAGGAAGCTAATGCCGTCGATGTAAATTTGGCTGCGTGCGATGAGATTGCCCGTCAGCTGAGGTTAAGGGACATGGGCGGTATTATCGTTATCGATTTTATCGATATGCACCAGGCTTCAAACCGCCAGAAGGTTTACGACCACATGAAGGAAGTGATGGCAGCAGACCGCACAAAACACAACATTTTGCCGCTAAGTAAATTTTGCCTTATGCAAATTACACGGCAAAGAGTTCGGCCTGAAGAAAGCATTGAAACGGCTGAAAGTTGCCCGACTTGTAATGGCAGTGGTAAAATAACTGCAAGTATTTTGTTTGCCGATGAACTGAGCAATAAGGTGACTTACGCTTTTAAAGATTTGCATAAGAAAAAACTGGTTTTGAGAGTTCATCCATACGTGGCTGCATATCTGACCAAAGGATTCAAAAGCATCCGAAATAAATGGTTTATGACTTATTTTCGATGGGTGAAAGTTGAAGAGAACAGCAGTTTTTCATTCCTTGAATACCACTTTTACGACGATAACCAGGAAGAACTTATTTTGTAAAACAAAAAAGCCGTTCGCATACCGAGCGGCTTTTTTGTTAATTGTTCGGTTAAATTTGTCAGGTTATTAAATGCTTAACGTCTGAATATTTGTCACACTTTTATTCATGGAGTGATTTTTGAATTTAAATATGTATATTTTTGAATATATAAGTGCAATTGAAAATACGGTTAAACAATGAAAAAAATTACATTTCTTTTTACACTGATTCTCGCAGTGATAACTGCTACAGGTCAAATCGTTAATCCCACAAAGTGGGAGTTTAACTCGGTGCAAAACGGCAACGAGGTTGATTTGATCTTTAAAGCATCCATCGAAAAAGGGTGGCATTTGTACGATACTTATCTTCCTGAGGGCGGACCCATTGCAACTGCATTTGTTTTTGCCGATTCAACTTTGTTCGATTTTATTGGTGAACTCCAGAAAAACCCACAACCGGAAATTCATTTCGATCCAACGTTTCAGATGAAAGTTGGCTATTTCAATACCGAAGCCACATTGACCCAGAAAATCAGGCTGAAATCATCAGAACAGGTTGAAATTAAGGGATATGTACTTTTTATGAGTTGTAACGACGAAAATTGCACACCACCCGAAGAATCGCTGTTTTCATTTGTGTTTAATAAAGCTGACAACAATGCTGTAAAGGCAGTGGAAACACCACAGGAAGAAACCGGAAACTCAGCTACTTCTTCGTCGGGACAAACCATCTGGTTATTTATCCTGATTTCGGCAGTTGCAGGTTTTGCGGCCGTTTTAACTCCCTGTGTTTTTCCAATGATTCCGATGACAGTTTCGTTTTTTATGCGCGGTAGTGAAAACAGAGGAAAATCAATTCGCACCGGAGTTTTCTTTGGACTTTCTATAATTTCAATATTCACCTTGCTTGGAGCGCTGTTTTCATTGGGCGTTTTCGGGCCCAATGTGGGTAATATTTTAAGTACACACTGGATACCCAACCTGTTGTTTTTCCTTCTTTTTCTTGTTTTTGCCATCTCTTTTTTCGGGGCTTTCGAAATGGTTTTACCAAGCAGCCTTGTGAATAAAACTGATGCAAAAGCTGAAAGTGGGGGTCTCGTTGGAGCCTTTTTTATGGCGCTCACCACAGTGATTGTATCGTTTTCATGCACCGGTCCTTTTATCGGTGCGTTGATTATTGAAGCTGTTCAAGGCGGGGGAATGCGACCATTAATTGGTATGTTTTTCTTTGGTTTTGCCTTTGCAGCGCCGTTTACATTATTGGCAATTTTCCCGTCGGCTTTGAATAAATTGCCCCGTTCGGGCGCGTGGCTCAATTCGATAAAGGTGGTTTTTGCCTTTGTTTTATTAGCATTCGGTTTGAAATTCCTCAGCAACATCGACCAGGTGTATGGTTTTGGAATACTCAGTCGCGAAATTTATTTGTCCATCTGGGTTGTACTTTTCTTTATGTTAGGACTGTACTTCCTCGGAAAATTAAAGTTTTCGCATGACAGCGACCTTCCATACGTCAGTGTTGGTCGTTTTTTCCTTTCAGCCGCCACATTTACGTTTGTGGTTTACCTGTTTACGGGTTTGATGGGAAATCCGCTTGCAGGAATTTCTTCGTTAATTCCACCGGTCAGCGAGCGCAGTTATTCGGTTCAGGGAAACGGGACGACAGCGATGATAAGTTCTCCTGAACAACTTTGCGGCCCTGCAAAATATGCCGATAAACTGCATTTACCGCACGGTCTGTCGGGATATTTCGATTATGAACAAGGCGTGGCCTGTGCAAAAGAACAGGGAAAACCTGTACTCGTATTATTTAAGGGACACGCATGTGCCAATTGCAAAAAGATGGAAAATACAGTTTGGGATAATCCGGAATTGCTCAAAATGATTTCGGAGAAATATGTTGTAACGGGCTTATACACTGACGACAGAACAACTTTACTCGAAACGGACTGGTTAAAGTCAGCCGATGGCACTGTGCTGAAAACCATGGGGAAAAAGAACCTTGATATTCAGATTTCAAAATACCAGACCAACAGTATTCCGTTTCATGTAATTATCAAACCCGATGGTACTGAAATAAGAATGGGTGTTACTTTTGATGAAGCTGAATTCATGGCTTTTATCGAAAAGGGAGTTGAATAATACTGACTCTGATAGAAACATTGGGAAAAATAATACCGATGAAACTCATTTTCTGGAACGTTGACACACAAATCGATTTTGTTGAACCTTCGGGTAAGCTTTACTTTGAGGGAGCTGAAACGATAAAACCAACCCTTGAGAAATTAACAAGGCTGGCTTATGAAAAATCAATTGTGGTTGTAAACACAGCCGATTTTCATCATAGTTCATCGGCTGAACTCTCTGTAAATCCTGATTTCAAAACCACATTCCCGCTACATTGCATGGCAGGAACTGAAGGTGCCGATTTTATTTCAGAAACTTTTCCGGAAACCCCATCGATTATCGATTGGGATGAATATTACGACACTGCCTCATTGGAATTCGGAGTAAAGAATTCGAGGAATATTGTGATCAGAAAAGATGCATTTGACGTTTTCCTTGGCAATCGTTATACTGAACAGATTCTACAGATAATTGCTCCCGAAACAGTGGTTGTTTATGGCGTTACCACCAATGTTTGTGTGAACGATGCCGTGGTTGGCCTGGCAGCCAGGGGCAAAAAAGTAATCGTTATTTCGGATGCAATAAAAGAATTACCAAATCTTCCGTTGCCCTTTGAAAACTGGAATCAACTCGGTATAGAAATGATGACGATAGGGGAATTGGAAAAAATATTGAATCAGATTTGAATATTTAAATCTTCCCAAAGTCGTTTTTCTATTGATTTGCTGCTTTTAATAGAATTTCGGAGCCATTGGATTTTTGTTTCGGTTTTTTCATTCTCAGTAAGTTTCCAGTTTATGTTCTCCGAGTTTCTCAATCTTTCGGTTAACTGGTATAATATAATTGCAGCCGAAACCGAAATATTGTAACTCTCTGTAAATCCAAACATTGGAATTTTTAAAAACTCGTCCGCATTTTTTAAGACAGTATCTGTGATTCCCTGCAATTCGGTACCAAAAACAAGTGCAAATTTTCCTTTGGCAAGATCAAACTCTGGCAATTCAACATCGTTACTGTGCGGTGTGGTGGCAACAATTCGGTAACCCTGCTTTTTCAGGTTATTTAATGCAATTAAACTATTGTTTTCTGCTTTATTATAAGTGTGCAACGAAAGCCATTTCGACGAACCCATCGCAACTTCAGTATCGACCTGAAACTTATTCCGGTTTTCAATTATATGAATATGTTGGATACCTGTGCAATCGCACGAACGCAAAACAGCACTGGCATTTTGTGGCTGAAAAATGTCTTCGAGAACTACAGTAATATAATTGGTGCGGTTTTCCACAATTCGGTTAAACAAAGCAAGTCTGTCGTCGGTAACCGCTGAAGACAAACACGAATAAAGTTTATTTTGTAAATCTATGTCCATTGTGGTTGTTTTACGATAAAAAAAAGGGAAACAGTAGTCTCCCTTTTTTATCAATTTCTTTAAATGCCTACTAAACTGCGTCGGCCAATTCAGCACCAGCTTTAAATTTTACAACTTTTTTGGCTGGAATTGTAATTTCTTTACCGGTTTGCGGATTTCTACCTGTTCTTTTACCACGTTCAGAAACTGAAAAAGAACCAAAACCAATGAGAGCAACGCGATCGCCAGCTTTTAAAGCATCGGTTGTTGCAGCGATAAAAGCATCAAGTGCTTTTTTTGCATCTACTTTAGTCAGGCCAGCTCCAGCGGCCATCGCATCAATGAGTTGTGCTTTGTTCATACGGCAAAAATTTAATTAAATGTTTAAAATGTTGATAGATAAATGTTTAAAAAAACTTTTAAGTTTTTATAGTGTTAAGTTTTATTTCTCATAACAGGTGAAATATTCTAAAGTGCCAGTAAAATCAACTGTTTTAGAGAACTTTCATTCGTTGTGACTAAATTCTGAAATAAGTTTTAAATAAACAATCTTTCTCCTTGTTTTTTTTACCCGATTATCAACTTTTTCGCTTAAATAATATTTGCCAATTCGAAATTTGTTCTACTTTTGTCGCGCTCGGAGAGATGGCAGAGTGGTCGATCGCGGCGGTCTTGAAAACCGTTGAACTGAGAGGTTCCGGGGGTTCGAATCCCTCTCTCTCCGCACTTAATCCATAAGAAATTTCTTATGGATTTTTTAATGAAAACTGTTGTTGATAACTTTCCGACAGGAGCGTCTTTGAAATAGAATTTAATGGTTGCTGGTAGAATTTCAGGTAGGTTTTTTCGAATGAATTATTATATTTGCAACCGCTTAAAGAAACACGGGTGTAGCTCAGTCGGTAGAGCACTGGTCTCCAAAACCAGGTGTCGGGAGTTCGAGTCTCTCCTCCCGTGCAACAAGCTGCAGAAATGCAGCTTTTTTTTTAGAACCTACTCGTTTTTATATTTTCGGTTCAAATTTTAACTGATGAATGTAGCTGCTTTTATTCCCTGTTTTATCGACCAGTTTTATCCAAATACAGCATTTAGCTTTATAAAAGTGCTTCAAAAAGCAGGTTGTACCGTTGATTATAATCACGGACAAACCTGCTGTGGACAACCTGCTTTTAATAGCGGTTATTGGAAAGAAGCAAAATCGCTGGCGGTAAAATGGCTCGATGATTTCTCCAACGCTGAGCTGATTGTTTCACCTTCAGCATCGTGTACAGGTTTTATAAGAAATAACTATAGCAAGCTTTTCAGTGATGAACAATCAATCTTGGAACAAGTTAAAGAAATGACCCCACGGATATTCGAACTTTCCGATTTTCTGGTGAATTACTTACATATAAGTGATTTTGGAGCTGTATTTAATCACAGGGTTACTTTTCATGATTCGTGCAGTGGATTGCGGGAATATGGCATTAAAAGCGAACCAAGAATTTTGCTTCAGCAAGTAGCCGGGCTTGAATTGGTTGAAATGGGAAATACCACCACCTGTTGCGGGTTCGGCGGTACTTTTGCCGCTAAATTTCATCATATTTCAACGGCAATGACGGAACAGAAAGTGGAGAATGCTTTAAAAACCGGCGCTGAATATATTGTTTCAACCGAAGCTTCCTGTTTAATGAATATGGAAGCGTACAGCAGAAAACAAAAATTACCCATTAAAACAATTCATCTGGCTGATGTGCTGGCAACCGGACTGAAGGAATAAATGCAAGAATGAGGGATTTGGAGATTGATTGAGATTTGAAGAACATGAAAGGCCAGAAATATTGAAATTATCCAGTATCCAGTATCCATCATCCAGAATCCAGTATCCATTATCCCACAGACAGCAGCACCAACGCTGAACTAAAACATCTGCATACTATGGAGACGTTTGTAGCGGCCATCGAGCGCAGCCAGTTCTTCGTGAGTGCCCCGCTCCACAATTTCGCCTTCATGGAAAACGCAAATCAAATCGGCATTGCGAACCGTTGATAACCGGTGCGCAATCACAAGTGAAGTACGGTTTTTCATCAGTTTTTCAAGCGAGTCCTGAACCAGTCGCTCCGATTCGGTATCAAGCGCCGAGGTTGCTTCGTCGAGTATGAGGATTGGCGGGTTCTTCAGAATAGCACGTGCAATACTGAGTCGCTGACGCTGGCCCCCCGAAAGCTTACTGCCACGATCGCCAATCACTGTTTCGTACCCATTTTCGGTTTCCTGGATAAAATCGTGGGCGTTGGCCACTTTGGCTGCAGCAATAACTGCTTCCATGGTTGTATTTTCAACCCCAAAAGCGATGTTATTATAAATGGTGTCGTTAAACAAAATGGCTTCCTGGTTTACATTTCCCATCAAATCCCGCAGGTCGTGCAGTTTCAGCTCCCGCAGGTCGATACCATCGATAAAGATTCCGCCACTTTTTACATCGTAAAAACGGGGCAGTAAATCAACAAAAGTGGTTTTCCCGCTACCCGACTGCCCAACAAGGGCAATGGTTTTGCCCTTTTTAATTTTTAGCGAAATATTGCTTAACACAACTTTCTCATCGTAAGCGAAAGTAATGTTGCGGTATTCAATCGATTCTTTGAGTGTTGAAACAGTTTTTGCTTCGGGTGCTTCAGGGATGGTAACATCGGCTAACAGAATTTTATCAATTCTATCCATCGATGCTAATCCTTTTTGAATACTGTACAACGCAGTGGTAAAAGCTTTTGCCGGATTGATAATCTGGTAGAAGATGCCTAAATAGATTATGAATTCGGGCCCCGAAAGTTCACTATTTTTATCGAGAATGAGTGACCCGCCATACCAAACCACAATAATAATTACGATGGTTCCGAGCAGTTCGCTCAACGGGTGGGCAAGTTCGCGACGGCGCATCAGCCGGTTCATAATACTCCGGTAATCGCGAAGTTCGGTGTTAAAACGTGCATTCATCTTTTTTTCGGCGTTGAATGCTTTGATGATACGCAGCCCGCCTAAAGTTTCTTCCACCACAGTCAAAATCATTCCCATTTTGTCTTGTCCTTCGCGTGAAACTTTTTTCAGCGATTTACCCACACGCCCAATTATAAAGCCCGCAACAGGCAGTACAAGGAGAATAAACAATGTGAGGCTTGGGCTCATCACCAGCATAGAAATAAGCAGAACAACAATAATCACAGGGTTTTTCAGGAACATATCAAGCGATGACATGATTGAATTTTCAACCTCGGTAACATCACCTGTAATACGTGCCATAATATCGCCTTTCCGTTCTTCGGAAAAAAACGGCAACGCCAGTTTCAGCATTTTATTATAGATCTGCTGACGCATATCTTTCACAACTCCATTTCTGATATAAATTGCTTCAAAAGCAGCCAGGTATGCAAATCCTACTTTAAGAAATGTAGCGACAATAACAAAAATACCGACAAAAAGCAACGTCATTCCGGCGCCATTGGCTGCTTTAAAAATGGTAACGTAGTAGTATAGGTTGTTTTTTATCGAATCGAGGTTGGCTGCCCACGGCACCAATTCGGTTACACTTTCAGAAACATTAAAAAGGATTTCTAGAATCGGACTCATCAGTGCCATCGAAAAAACTGTAAAAAGCGCCGAGAGCAGGTTAAACAGAAAGTTCAGGATTAGCTGTTTTTTGTATGGCGGAATAAACCGTCGTAAAACTTTAAAGAAATCCTTCATTTATTTGTTTTCAGTGTAAATTAAAGAAACAGTTCATCAGCATTAAAAAATGCCTGTATAGTTTTGTGGTGTAATCTTTTTCAGTTCTGTTTTTACTTCTGCGGAAACGCTGAGTGTATCAATAAAATTGTGCATCGAATTTTGGTCGGTAACCTCGTTTTTGCGGGTAAGGTCTTTCAACGCTTCATACGGATTAGGGAAAAACTCGCGCCGCAATATTGTTTGTATGGCCTCTGCCACCACGGCCCAGTTGTTTCCCAAATCTTTTTGAATGGCTGTTTCGTTGAGCAAAAGTTTGTTCAATCCTTTTAATGTCGATTTCAGTGCAATAATTGTGTGACCAAATGGAACCCCGATAAAACGAGTTACTGTGGAGTCGGTGAGGTCGCGCTGTAACCGTGAAACCGGCAGTTTATCCGACAACTGAACAAATCCGGCATTGGCAATTCCAACATTCCCTTCCGAATTTTCAAAATCGATTGGGTTTACCTTGTGCGGCATGGTTGACGACCCCACTTCACCTTTTTTGATTTTCTGTTTAAAATAGCCCATCGAAATATACATCCAAACATCGCGGTCGAGGTCGAGAATAATGTTGTTGATGCGCCGCATGGCATCAAAAATAGCGCTGTAACTGTCGTAGTGCGCAATTTGTGTGGTGTATTGCGAACGTTCGATTCCCAGAGAATTTTTGCAAAAACTGTTGGAAAATTTTTCCCAGTCAATTTGAGGATAAGCTACAAAATGAGCATTAAAATTACCGGTCGCCCCTCCAAATTTGGCATAACATTTCAACTCGCGAAGCTGGGCCGTCTGAATTTTCAGCCGTTCAATAAAAACCATAATCTCTTTTCCGAGTTTTGTTGGCGAGGCAGGCTGACCGTGGGTTTTAGCCAGCATCGGAATATTTTTCCATTCGGCTGCCATTTCTTCCAGTTTTTGCACTACTTCTTCGAGGAGTGGAAAATATTCATCGTTCAGCGCATCGCGCACCGACATGGGCAAAGCGGTGTTATTGGCATCCTGCGAGGTAAGTGCAAAGTGGATAAACTCCTTGTATTTGCCCAATTCAAGTTTATCGAATTCTTCTTTAATAAAATATTCGACAGCTTTTACATCGTGGTTGGTAACGCTTTCAATTTCCTTGATTCGGGCAGCATTTTCCACTGAAAAATTCAGGTGAATTTTTCGAAGCAAGGCGAGTTTTTCAGCCTGAATTCCGGCTAATTGTGGCAGCGGAATCTCGCAAAGCGCTATAAAATATTCAACTTCAACAAAAACTCTGTATTTTATAAGCGCAAACTCGCTGAAGTATTTCCAAAGATTTTCCACTTTGTTGCTGTACCTGCCGTCAATCGGTGAAACAGCCAAAAGAGAAGCATTTTCCATTGTTATAATTTATTCCAATTAATTCGATTTGCTTTTTCAATTCATTTAGTTTGAATAAAAGGAAACGCGAATTTAGCCTTTTGAAGGACTTTTGTCAAACTCTCAGCAATAAATTGTTTTTACCTTCGCCGTAAACCTTCAAATGCATGCTGTGTTTAAAAGCGTAGAAAACAAAAATGATGAAAAAAGCACGTGTTTCGGTTGTTTCGTATTTAAACAGCAAACCTTTTTTATACGGTTTACAGCATTCTCCTATCGCTGAAAAAATCAGTTTAACCACTGATATTCCCTCGAAAGTAGCTGGTAAACTGGCTTTTAATCAAACCGACATCGGCTTAATTCCGGTGGCCGGACTTGAAGATTTAGATGAATATCATATCGTTGGAAATTATTGTATTGGTGCTGTAGGAAAGGTAAAAACAGTGGTTTTGGTTGCCGATGTTCCGCTCGGAGAGGTGGAAACTATTTTGATGGATTACCAGTCGCGAAGTTCGGTTTTATTGGCCAAAGTGCTGGCCAGGTTTTACTGGAAGAAACAATTTAAATGGGAGAATACCTGTAACGATTTTCAAAATGTTTCGATTGGTGGCAAAACCGCGGGAGTGGTAATTGGCGACCGTGTTTTTGAAATTGAAAACCGGTTTCGGTTTGTGTACGATTTAAGCGAAGAGTGGCAAAAATTCACCGGGCTGCCCTTTGTTTTTGCGGTGTGGGCTACCAATAAAAAAATTGATCCTGCTTTCGAAAGTGAGTTTAACAGTGCGCTTGAACTCGGATTGAGGGAAATAAAAAACATCAGCCAAACGGAACAGGTTAATTATCCGGGGGTTGACATAGCCAGTTATTTCGACCAAAATATTAGTTTTGAACTCAATCAGCAGAAGCGGGCCGGAATGAACAAATTTCTGGAGCTGGCCCGGAAACTTGAGCCTGCTGTTTCGGGAAAATGAAGACAATAAAATTGACTTGGGTACTGGTTTTACTAGTGATTTCACTTGCCACTCTGGCGCAGGAGAAAAAAATAGTTTATAAACTTAACATCAAACAGGAAATTACCCGTGCCACCTGGCGGCATGTGCAGCAGGCTTTTGACGCAGCCGACTCGCTTAACGCCGATGTTTTCCTGATTCACATGAATACTTATGGTGGAACTGTGCTCGATGCCGATTCAATCCGCACAAAAATTCTGCAAAGTACGATTCCAGTTTACGTTTTTATCGATAACAACGCAGCATCAGCAGGGGCACTGATTTCGGTAGCCTGCGACAGCATTTACATGCGGCCCGGTGGTAGTATTGGAGCGGCAACTGTGGTAAACCAAACCGGCGAAGCCATGCCCGACAAATACCAGAGTTACATGCGTTCAACCATGCGGGCAACCGCCGAAGCGCATGGAAAAGACACCATTTTTGCCGGAACTGACACAATCGTGAAATGGCGGCGCGACCCTCAAATTGCAGAGGCAATGGTTGATCCCTCGGTTTTTATTCCGGGAATTATCGATTCGGGGAAAGTGCTCACTTTTACGCCCACCGAAGCCATCGAAAATGGTTTCTGTGAGGGAATTGCTGAAAACATTCCCGAAGTATTGCAAAAAGTAGGGATTCAAAACTACACTGTTGAAGAATATGAACCCACATGGGTTGAGCGAATCATTGGGTTTTTGGTACATCCCATGATTTCGGGATTGCTGATTATGGCTATTATTGGCGGGATTTATTTCGAAATGCAGTCGCCGGGAATTGGTTTTGCATTGGGAGTTGCAGTGGTTGCAGCTATTCTATATTTTGCCCCGCTTTACCTCGAAGGGTTGGCTGCCCACTGGGAAATTCTGGTTTTCATCATCGGAATAATACTCGTGATTGTCGAAATATTTGTCATTCCGGGGTTTGGCGTGGCTGGTATTTCAGGAATTGTACTGATTTTTGTCGGACTTGTTTTAAGTCTCATCAACAATGTGAATTTCGATTTTAAAGGTGTTGAATTGTCGGCTGTGGCAGTGGCAATTACAACGGTTGTTTTGGGTGTATTTGGTGGTTTTGTTGGTTCTTTGCTTTTGGGAAAGCGGCTTTTTACGGCCAAAACCGGTGCTTTTGCCAACCTTTCACTGCAAGCCATTCAGGATGTAAAAGATGGATTTGTCTGCATCGAGAATGGAATGCTTGAACTGAAGGGGTCAACAGGAATTGCACAAACCGTGCTTCGGCCTGCCGGAAAGGTAATCATTGATAATGAAATTTTTGATGCTGTTGCGCTTACCGGGTACATCGAAAAAGGGGAGGAGATTGTGGTTACCAAGGTTGAAGCCACACAGCTTTACGTTGAGAAACGTTAAATTCTGATGTCCGTGCTAACAACATCCATTTTGGTTTGTTGTTATTAAAAATTGATTGATCATGAATAAATATATAGCGGAGTATTTCTCAGAACTCTCGTTTTTACTGCTCGAAATGGCACCCTGGCTTTTATTAGGGTTGATTTTTGCAGGGTTGCTCAAAGTTTATTTTCCACAAAAACACATCGACAAATATCTGGGGAAACCCAATTTCAAATCAGCATTAAATGCGTCGCTTTTAGGTGTTCCTATGCCGCTTTGTTCCTGTGGAGTTATTCCAACCGGAATATCGTTTTACAAAAACGGCGCTTCAAAAGGCGCAACCAATTCGTTTCTGATTTCCACACCACAAACCGGGATTGATTCTATTTTTGCCACCTATTCTATGCTGGGCTGGCCTTTTGCAGTGTTTCGTCCGTTGGTGGCTTTTGTAACAGGCGTGTTTGGCGGTGTGCTCACCAATATTTTAATGAAGGAAAAACCTGTAAAAAAAGCTTCGGCTTTTGCGGGTTTTAAAATTGACGCAGCCGCTTTTGGCGAGGCAGAAAAAACGTGTAGCGACGACAGTTGCGGTTGTCATGATGAAACAAAGCCCGACACCCGGCATTCGCTGGTGCGTGCTGCCGATTATGCTTTTATTGAACTTTTGCAGGATATTGCCAAATGGCTGATTATCGGATTTCTGGTAGCTGCACTGATTTCGGTGGTGTTGCCCGACGATTTTTTCAGTTTGTTTAAAGGGCTGGGTTTACTCGAAATTATAGTGGTTTTGGCAGCTTCGGTACCCATTTATATTTGTGCAACAGGGTCAATTCCAATCGCTGCGGTTTTGCTGATGAAAGGCGTTTCGCCCGGTGCTGCACTGGTTTTTATGATGGCAGGTCCGGCTACTAATGTGGCTACGATAACTGTTTTAGCCAAAACCATGGGAAAAAAATCGTTATTGATTTATTTGTCGGCAATTACAGGCGGCGCTATCGTATTCGGAATGCTGCTGAACTGGCTGGTTCCGGCTGATTTTATTTTGAGCCGGATGCCTCATTTTCACGGGCAAGGTCACGATCACGAAATGTTGCCGCACTGGGTTCAGCTTCTATCCGCTTTACTGCTGATTGTGTCGATGGTTTTTGGCTATTTTTACATCAATCTGAAAAAGAAAAACAAAATGCAAACTTTGGAAGGAATAACTGTTACTGTAACCGGCATGACTTGCTCGCATTGTGAAGCTACTGTAAAAAGAAACCTCGAAGCTTTAACCGGAATTAGTAATGTGGTGGCCGACAATAAAACCAACACGGTAAAAATCATGGGTTCAGGTATTAACCTCGAAAAGGTGAAAACAACCATAAACGGGCTGGGATATAATTTTGTGGGGTAAGGATTTTTCGCTTTAAATTTTATAAGCTTTGTGAATACTTCGAGCCTTGGAGTCTTTGTGGCAGGAGAAATTTTTGCCACGAAGTCACAAAATCACTAAGTTACACGAAGTTGACAATTTTATGAATTATTCTTTAAACAGGCTAAAATAGTATGCCATGAAAAATTACAAAAGCCAGTATTTCATCAATACCACCTTCATTTTAATAGTTCTTCTGTTTGTTAATTGTTCTGAAAACAAAAACAAACAGGAACCAAAAACCGAGGCTGCTGTTCAGGAATCGAAAATCACTGATCCAAATTCTCTTTTCGACGGTAAAACTCTGGATGGCTGGAAAATTACTGAATACGGAACGCAGGGCCATGTAACTGTTTCGGATGGAAGAATCATATTGAATTATGGCGACGGTTGTACAGGCATCAACTGGCTCGGCGATTTCCCCAAAGTAAATTACGAAATTACGCTTGAAGCGCGCAGGACTGTTGGCAACGACTTTTTTTGCGGCATCACTTTTCCGGTTAACGACGAGTTTTGCAGCCTGATTATTGGCGGCTGGGGCGGCCCGGTGGTGGGACTGAGCAGTATTGATGGCGAAGATGCAGCGCACAACAAAACGAAAATTCTGAAAAAATTTGAAAAGGAAGTTTGGTACAAAATACGGCTGAAAGTGGACAGCGAACGCATCTCAGGGTGGATCGACGATGAAAAAATGGTAGATTTTGCATACTCCGGCCACAAGCTTTCGCTGCGTGCCGAAGTGGGTTTGTCAAAACCTTTTGGCCTGTTTACCTGGGAAACCACTGGTGAAATCAGGAATATCAGGCTGGGGATTAACGAATGATGATTAACGATTTGTGATTTGAAAATGAATCTACAATCATTCCTGTTTAACCATTTCGGTTCAATCACCTTTTCTTTTTCTTCGTTTTTGCCAGATACTCAGCCGTTTCTTTTTCGTGTTCTTTGATGAGTTTTTTCCAGTTGTAATCGGTGTCGCGGGTAAAATCGACAATATTTCTGTAATCGTTTTTTTCCAGCTCCATCACGGTTATTTTCTGGTCGAGAAAAGTTTCAATCTCTTCTAACAATTCCTTCTCTTCGGCGCTGCAAAACGAAATAGCAAGGCCTTTTTTATCACCCCGACCGGTACGTCCCACGCGGTGAACATAGTTTTCGGCAACTTCTGGCAGGTCGTAATTCACCACAATATCCACATCTGGAATATCTATACCACGGGCACTGATGTCGGTGGCAATCAGCAGTTTCAATGCCCCCGACCTAAAATCATCCATTGTTTTTGCACGCTCCGGTTGCAGTTTGTCGCTGTGAATTGTTGCCGCGTTAATTTGTACACGTTCCATTGCAAGTTTCACCCTTTCGGCTCGCACTTTTGTACGCACAAAAACAAGTACTTTACTTGTGTTGTTTTCGTCAATAAGCCGTTCAAGAAAAGCCCTTTTGTCATCCATTTCAATAAAAGCCACGGCGTGTTCAATGTTTTTTGCCACCGGGTTTTTAGGCGAAATTTGAATGCGGATGGGTTTGCTTACCAGCGAGTAGGCCAGCTTTTTAATAGCCGGATTGATTGTGGCTGAGAAAAAAAGTGTTTGTCGTTTGGCGGGTAAAAAACGCATCATATCGCGGATATCCTTGATAAACCCAAGGTCTAACATGTGGTCGGCTTCGTCGAGAATCAGAATTTTCAGTTCGTCTAAATATAAATGGCCCTGATTTACCAAATCGAACATGCGGCCGGGAGTGGCCACCAAAACATCGATGCCATTTTGCAGCGCCTCAATTTGCGGTGCCTGATCAACGCCACCAATCAGCGCCAGAATTCTGGTGCCTGTATTTTCAGATAAGGATGTAAACACTTTCGCAATTTGCTGGGCAAGTTCGTGGGTGGGCACCATTACAAGGCAGGTGATTTTGTTGCTGCCGCCGAATTTTTGCTGCTGTATAATTTTGTGAATCACCGGTATGGCAAAAGCCGCTGTTTTTCCGGTTCCGGTTTGGGCAATGGCAAGTACATCCTCCCCTTTTAAAATTGGGGGAATAGCTTTAAACTGGATGTCGGTGGGGCGGCGAAAACCTTGTTTTTCGAGGTTGATTTTGATCTCAGCAGTAATATGATAATCGGCAAACTTCATTGTTCTTGTAATTTATTGGGGCAAAGATAGCTGAAAGAATGAGGAAAATGCATGAATGCGTGAATGCTATAACGCGTGAATGAAAGGTTGAATAAAGATTTGTTGCGGACACTGACCTCAGCGAGGTCGCCCATTTATAGAATTAAAAAAATCATCGAAGTATTCGACTTCGGCTAAGTGTTATAAAGACGCACGACCCTGTGTCTCTTCGAAAACCCCGGAACCCGGAACCCGGACCCTGAAACCAGAAACTGCTATAGTGTTGCCCATATTCTTGCCAGCGAGTATCCGGGAGCTTTAATTTCAAGGTCGAGAAAATAGCCAAATGGAGTTTGTGCGGTGGTAAAACCTGCATTTTGCAACCGCTTTTCGGCAAGGTTAAAAACTTCGTGGGTAAATTCAACCGACGCTTTTGATTCTGAAAGATGGGCAAAAGAATGCAGAATTATGCTGTCACAATTGTTTTTGCGTGCAGTCCATTTCAGATGATTCACCAGTTTTTTCTCGCGGCTTGCCGCGTCGTTTTGCTCATCGGATTCTTCAATCTGGATAAATGCCAGAATACTGTTGCTGAAAGTGGCTCCTTCGGTCACATCCTCAGCCGTTTCAAGTGTTTTAACGGTAGGTTGATACGCAAATTTATCAACAAACATTACTAAAACTTTCATTCTTCAGAATCTTTAACCAGTTCTTCACTTTTTTTATCAATCCATGCCAATAGATTTTTTTTCTCTTCTTCGCTCAGTTTTGCTTTGGGGTGCATTAAAACATAGGGTTTTAGTGGCATGGTTTCCCGTTTAACTTCCTGTCTGATATCTTCGAGTGTACCAATTTTATCGTAATCATCAAAAGTTCCCCATTCCGAAAGATTGAGTTCCTTTTTACCGTCAACCACGTGTTTGCTTATCATCCACGAAACCGGTGAAATTCTGTCGTACCAAACACTTTTTGTATTGTCCGAATGGCAGTCGAGACAGGCATTCGTGATAATTGCCTCCACATCAGCCGGTATTTGTTCGTGTTTGAAAATAAGATTGGCAGTATCGGTACTGCTGTTTTTTTCAGGCTGAAAAAACTGAAGAACTACAAATGAGACTACTGCAACAATCAGAAATATGGTAAGTAATCTGCGCATAATAATTTGTTTTTTGTACTATGGAACGGAAAAAGAAAATCCTCCCGAAGGAGGATTTTTTATTTTTGAATTATTATTTATAAAGCGATTTGCTTTCGCTGTTGGCCCAGTCAAGCAGTTCCTTTTTTTCAGCGTCAGTAAGTTTCTTTTCAGGGTATTTTTCAAGGAATTTTGCCGGTGGCATTTCGTTTTCTTCCAAAGCTTCTCCGATTTCTTTTAAAGCGTGAATCATCTGTTGTTTCGAAAGCGTATCAAATTTTTTGAAGTCGAGATCTTCTTTAGCATCGTCGTTTTTCGAATCGGTATTATGACAGCCGATACACGATTTCTCGATGATTGCTTTCACATTGTCGGGCATTGCCGGAGCCTTTGAACCCGCTTGTGTTACAGTTGCATTTACTGAATAGGTGGTGAAAAAGAAAAGAACTGCAATCATAAAAACACCTTTTTTACTCATGGCATGAATTTTTATTGGTTAATGAATTAAACTATTCTCCACAATATAACATTATTTCCGATAGTTTTGTTTTAGTTGATTTTACAGATATTCTCAACCGGTTGTACATCACATTATAAAATTTACTTTTGTAAAACAAATTGAAATATACCAATCATGATTCGGCTGATTTTCGGGTTATTTTTCCTGTTTTTTTTCGCTTTTGGAGGAGTTGTTCATGCACAGATTTCGGAAGGCGGTACGCCAATGAAGCCCCGTGAGCTGAAAAGTTCGGTCGGGTACAGGGTTGAGATGCCTTCGTACATGCAGTTTTTTAAAAGTAACGAAGAAGAAGTGTCAGGTGAGAACAAGTTGAAATCACTTCATTTTGCATACCCTTTCGAAGTAAATTTAACTCCGGCAAATTCGGGCGAATGGTTTTCGGGTGAAGATAACTTTGCCATTTGGAAACTTACAATCCGTTCAGAAGGAGCCTATTCGATTAATCTGATTTTTGATAATTTCGAACTACCCCAAGGTTCGCGGTTGTTTATTTACAGTGAAACTGAAGAACACTTGTTGGGTGCATTTACTTCAGAAAATAATAGCGATTCCCGAAAATTTGCTATTTCTCCTGTGGCCGGCGATGAAATTACAGTTCAATATGAGGTTCCGGAAACGATGCAAAATATGCAGGCTTTCACAATAGCAAAAGTAAATCACGATTATATTGATATCCTCAAAGCAGGAGACCGACGTCCACTTGGAAAAACTGCAGGCACCTGCAATATCGATATTAATTGCGAAAGCTGGGAAGGCTGGGCGGAAGTTAAAAATTCGGTTGTTCGCATGATTATAAATGGAGTTGAGGTTTGTTCGGGAGTATTGGTTAATAATACAGCCGAAAACCAGAAACCCTATATATTGTCGGCAGCACATTGTTACGATAAATGGAGTTATGCCCAAACAACAGTTTATGCTTTTAACTACGAAAGCCCATTCTGTAAACCACTCGATGGTGATCCTTCCAACTCAGTTTCAGGTGCAGTGATGAAAGCACAATTTGATAGTCTTGATTTTGCCCTTGCCCAATTAAATACTGTTCCGCCACCTGCATACCAACCGTATTATGCCGGATGGAACCGTTCAGCTAATTTGCCAGCATCAACGTTAAGTATTCATCACCCACAGGGAGATATCAAAAAGATTGCCAGTGACGATGGTCCGATAACAATTGCCAGTTTCGATACAGAATATACTAAAAATGCATTTCTGAAAGTAGCACGCTGGGAGGTTGGTGTTACAGAAGCAGGTTCGTCAGGTGGGCCATTTTTCGATCAGAATAAACTGCTGGTTGGAACACTTACAGGAGGCCAGGCCGTTTGTGGTAATCCTGTAAATGATTATTGCAACCGTTTTTCAATGGCCTGGGATTTTAAAAGTGACACAACAAAACAGTTGAAACACTGGCTTGATCCGATAAAAAAAGGTGTTGAAACACTCAACGGAAAGCAGTTTAATTCAGGCGAAAACTTGTGTGGCACATTTAATAATCTGACTGATAACGACTCGTACAATTTGATTCCCGCTCTCAATGGTACCGCATTTGCCGGGTATTGGGGAGGATCGAACAGTTTGGGAATTACTGAAGTGATGGAAAAATTCACCACCGAGGCTTATCTTCATCTTCAGGGAATTTCGCTGGGTGTTGCAAAATTTAATAGCAAAATTGGAAACGCTGCCAGTACAATCACAGTAAAAGTTTACAAAGGATTTTCTCAGCCCGATGAACTGCTTTATTCACAAATAGTTAATACTTCACCACTGGCGGCCGATGCCATGAACTACATTAAATTTACAGAACCTGTAGTAGCAGGAAGAAACTTTTTTGTTGGCTTTGAACTCACCAATATTCAGCCGCTCGACTCATTCGCAGTATATCAATCGCTCCGGGCATCTAACCTTTCCAACCAGTTGTACCTGAAAATAAACAACCAGTGGAGTAGTTTTACTGATAATAACGATGCAAAAAAATCGATGGTCAGCATTATTGAGCTTGTTGCCTGTAATATCGATGATTTTAGCACCGACACGCCGCTTGTGGAAAATCCGGCTGACATTTTTGTTTTTCCAAACCCGGTTTCCATGCGTTTTACTGTTGAAGCCGGTCAGGAAATTCCTGACGAAAACAGTATTTCGGTATTGAATTTACTGGGGCAGGAGTGTGCCACTGCAAAAAAAAGGTTGAACGAACGAAAAATGGAAATCGACATGGGCGGAAATATTCCGGGAATTTATTTTGTACGATTTAATACAGGTGCGAAATACATTACCGAAAAAATCTCATATGTTCCCTGGTGATTTCAGCGTTATTTATATCTAAAAATGATTACTTCACAGGGAGCATCAATGCATTACGGTTTCCTTAAATCCGTGTTAATAATCAGGATGCTGCGATAATGAACCACTTCGGTTGAGTTAACGTAAGTTCAAAAAGTATAATTTTGAATCGCAAATCAATATATAATTTACAGTGAACGATATTTTCAGGCCAAAGATTTTCACGGTTTTCAAAGCTGGTTATACTAAACGTCAATTATCATCCGATGTTTTGGCGGGTATTGTTGTGGGGATTGTTGCGCTGCCGCTCGCGATAGCATTTGCAGTTGCATCGGGTGTATCACCCGAGCGGGGTTTGGTAACAGCCATTGTTGCAGGGTTTTTGATTTCATTTTTAGGTGGCAGCCGCGTTCAGATTGGTGGTCCGACAGGTGCGTTTATTGTAATTATTGTAGGAGTAATTTCACAGTATGGATTTGATGGATTACTTATTTCCACCATACTTGCCGGTATTCTGCTCATTTTGTTTGGTGTGCTTAAACTTGGCGCTTTATTGAAATACTTTCCTCATCCGCTGATTGTCGGGTTTACCAGTGGTATTGCGCTTGTCATTTTTTCAACTCAGGTGAAAGATGCATTGGGACTCAATATTGAAAATTTGCCTTCAGGATTTATTGGGAAATGGCAGGGCTACCTGGCGAACCTGAACTTCACAAATCTTTATGCTCTTGGGATTGCTGTTGTTACAATTCTGCTTGTTGTATTCTCCAAAAAAATCTTACCGAAAGTACCAGGTTCTATTATCGCCATTGTTTTTGGAACCGCAGCCGTACAAATTTTTAAGCTACCGGTGAGTACAATCGAAACTTTCTTTGGCGAAATTCCCAATACGTTTCATTTTGAGTTTCCCAAGATAAGTTTCGAGCATTTGGGGTATTATGTCCAGCCTGCACTTACTATCGCATTGCTTGGAGCTATTGAATCGTTGCTTTCAGCGGTCGTCTCCGATGGAATGATTGGCTCGAATCATCGGTCGAATACAGAATTGATTGCACAGGGTGTGGCTAATGTGGTTACTCCTTTTTTTGGCGGAATTCCGGCCACCGGCGCTATTGCACGCACTGCCACAAACGTTAAGAATGGCGGTCGTACGCCTGTTGCGGGTATTATTCATGCGGTTACGCTACTTCTAATTATGTTGTTTTTTGGCCGTTGGGTAAAACTGATTCCGATGTCGGTGCTGGCGGGAATTTTAATTGTGGTGGCCTACAACATGAGTGAGTGGCGCACTTTCCGTTCAATTTTGAAAGGCTCTGTTTTTGATATTCTTGTGTTGTTAACCACTTTTTTTCTTACTGTTTTAGTTGACCTCACCGTTGCCATCGAAGTAGGCGTGGTGTTGTCAGCCATTTTATTTATGAAGCGCATGGCCGATATGGGCAAAGTTATTCCCGAAAGAATTGATTCTGATGTTATTGATGATTATTCAACGGTACCCAAGGGAATTGGCATATACGAAATCAGCGGACCGCTGTTTTTTGCTTCGGCAAAAGAGTATTGCGAAGTTCTGAAATCAATGGGAACAGTAAGCAAGGTAATGATAATCAGAATGCGGCATGTTCCGTTTGTTGATGCCACTGGTGTACACAATTTCAAAGAGGCTTTGAAAATCCTGAAAACTTCGGGGACAAAAGTAGTGCTGTCTGGGGTAAATAATGCTGTTTGTGCCGATATAAAAAAGGCGGGAATTGATGAATTGATAGGAAAAGACAATATTTATCCCGCATTTGACCTGGCATTGGAAGGTGCTAAAAAGCTGAATGAAGAAATCTCAAAGAAGCGGAAATCAGCGTAGTTCGAAGTCAATTAACCCCGCCAACTGTTCAACCGACATCCCTTTGGCGATGATTTTTTTGTTTTCGTCTAAAACATAAATACCCGGTGTTTTTCGGGCATCGTACAAAACCTTAAACTGCGAAATGTGCCGCTCGTCCCACGCATTTATCCAATCGAAAAGCTTGTGTTTTTGCAAAAATTCTTCCCATTCCGGTTTTTTGTCCATGGTATAAATTGCAAAAACCTGTAAGCCGTTGCTTTTGTATTTTGCATAAACCTCGTCATGAAATTTGGGTATAAATTCCTTACAATGCGAACACCCTGGTTCGTAAATCAGAATCACTGTAACTTTTGCGTTTATTTTGTGCAGGTTAACAAATTCGCCGTCGAAAGTTTCGAGTGTGAGGTCGGGTGCTTTCAAACCAATCAGGTTATGTTCTGCAAACATCACATTTTCGCGAATCTTTTTCATCGACTCTTCTGTTGTCCAGAATGCCTGCCCTGAGAGGTAATACCGGCGGGCAATATCAACAAAAAGCGCATCCATCCCCATCACATTGCTGTTGATGCTTGCATTCAGAAACCACGAGGTTGCGAACTGAAAAATCCTTTTTTGAGGATTTATATTTTCAATAAAAGTGATAACCTCAGTTTTCACTGAGTCATAATTCTGATAAAGAATTTTTGTAAACCAGGTTTCAAGCTTGGGTTTGTAAAGCGGTGTGTATAAAAGCCTTTCGTCGGTATAATCGAAATAATCCCAGTAATGTGCCTTTTGAAAGTTGAAACGGGCCAGTAACAGCAACGAATCGTTTTTTTGCACTTCGGCCGGAAGAGTTGAAATATCAAGTGCAGGCACATAATTTGCCAATAAAAAGGCTGATAAAAAGGTATTTGGATATTCCTGTTTTACCGAAAACCAATAATTGTGCAACTCGGTGGTCAGACCATTGATTTCGTTTCTGATGGCTGTTTTTTCCTCAGTTGTGGCAGCTCCCAGTTTCTTGTTTAACGCTGCCCCTTTGGTTTGCATCGTTTTCAGAAATACAGCGTACTCCTGAAATTTTTCAGTTTCTGTGGCTCCCTCAATATTGATTTCAGAAGAGGAAAATGAAGGTTTTGCCATCGAAAATTGCTGGTCGGCACCCAACAGAAAATCGAAATGGTTTTTATCGTCGAGATAAATTTTGTACAAACCCTGTGGCAACAGCGAGTCGCCGCTGAAAGTGGCATGGCCGACGCCATCGAAAACAGTGGAGTCTTTCAGGTAAATATTGCCCAGATAATAATTTGCGAGCTTGATTTTCTGGTTCGGGGTCGAATCAATGGTGAGTTTTATTTTGTAACCTTCGGCTCGGGCCCAAACCGAAACCAGTATTAATAACAGGAGGATGAAATTCTTCATTTGTTTTCCGATTTTTTTCAGGCCAAAAATAAAATAAATTGAAAACATCGCGGTTTATAATCTGCCGGGTTGAATTTTAAAATCCGATTGTTTGCGTAAATTCGGGCATTTCAGTAAAAACTATGCTTTCGATAAATATTCCTGTTTATAATATCGATGTAACGCCGCTTGTAAAACAACTCGTTTTGCAGGCAGAAAAGCTTCATTTCATTTTCGAAATCAGGGTTTACGACGATGGTTCCAACGAAAAGATAAAGCTGGTGAACCGCGAAATTCAGCATTTAACGGGCGTTGTTTATAAAGAACTCCCCAAAAACCTTGGGAGGGCTGCCATTCGCAACAAAATGGGAATGGATTCAACTTTTGAATACGTGCTTTTTATCGATGCCGATTCGTTGCCTGTAGCTGAAAATTACCTGCAAAATTACATTGGTAACCTGCAACAAAACCTGGTGGTTTGTGGCGGAACAGCCTACCGGAAGGAAAAACCTGTCGCCACGGGAGAATTACTGCGCTGGTATTACGGCACGCATCGCGAAGCTATTTCTGCAGCACAGCGAAACAGCGCCAAAGGTTTTATTATTACATCGAATAATTTTCTGGTTGAAAAACGGGTATTCGGGAAAATCAGGTTTCGCGAAAACATTGGGGTTTACGGGCACGAAGATACTTTGCTGGGCTACGATTTATTTAAAAACGGAATCAGCATTTTGC
>DYSZ01000043.1 GCA_020726265.1 Draconibacterium orientale | reverse complement strand
GAAAATCGGATTCACGGTCAACTTGTTTTGATTTTAATACAGCCTGTTCAATGAGTTTGGCAATCTGCGCATCGTTGTAATACCGTTCTGCCACGAAATTATCGACATTGTTTGTGTAATATATTTTCAGGATGGTATTGTCGGTAAACGATTTGTCGATACCCGGGATTTCGGTGAAAAGATTGATATCGAGCGGAAAGACCGGGAAACGCGGGTCGGTTTGAAGCACTTCTTTTGGCACAGTGGTTTCGATAACATATTTCTGCGAAAAATTGCCTTTTGCTGTAAAAATCAGTTCATATTTATGGTTGTAGGTAAGTTCAACCTTGTAATTCCCATCTGTTCCAATACCATAATTGTCCATTCGCCGTCCATCTATAAACATCTGAATATAAGCGCCTTCAACCACGCCTTGTTGTACCGAAATCTTACCACCAATGGCGAGTCCGTTGCTTCGCTGGGCGCCAATGAACAATGAAAAATTAAAAATTAAAATTGACGTAAAAATGAACCGCATACTCTTTATTCTCATGTAAAAAACTTTCAATTAAGAAGAAACGAAAATAAAAACAATAAATTATCACAGTTCAACTTAAATTAAAGTACCAGAAATTAAATAAAAGTATTAGTTTGCTTTTGATTTCATTTTAACCTGAAAGAAGCATTTATGAAAAGAGAGGCCAACCTGTTTGAAGCGCTTTTACCCATTATTATTTTGATTGTATTACTTACGCTGAATGTTTTCATTTTTGAAGATTCGCTGGCTGGTCCCAACCAGATTGCGTTGATTCTTGCAGCTTCGGTGGCAGGTTTAATTGCCAAAAGGCTTGGTTACCAATGGGAAACTGTGAGAAGCAAAGTGGTTTCCACCATTGGTTCAGCTATGCCTTCCATCCTGATTTTGTTACTTATTGGCTCACTTGCAGGAACGTGGATGATAAGCGGTGTGGTGCCTGCAATGATTTATTACGGACTAGACATCATCAACCCAAAACTTTTTCTGGTTACAGCTGTACTTGTGGGCGCTATTGTAAGCATGGCAACAGGTAGTTCGTGGTCGACAGTTGCCACCATCGGGGTTGCGCTTTTGGGCATTGGTAAAGCCATTGGGATGAACGAAGCCGTGGTTGCCGGGGCAATTATCAGCGGCGCTTATTTCGGCGATAAAATGAGTCCGTTGAGCGACACCACGAACCTTGCTCCTGCCATGGCCGGCACTGATATTTTCACCCACATCAGATACATGACCATTACTACTGTGCCAACTCTCATCCTTACGCTTCTGATTTCGCTTTTTATCGGACTTCGGTATGACTATGCAGGCACTGTAGTAAATGTGGATACTGTGCAAAGTGCAATTGCCGGAACATTTAATACTAGTCCTGTTCTTTTTCTTGTACCTGTTGCCTTATTTGCAATTATCCTGTTACGTGTTCCACCCATACCTGCACTTATGACCGGAGCCATACTGGGGGGAATCTTTGCCATCGTTTTTCAGCCCGAAGTGGTAAATACGGTAGCAGGAGTTACAGGCAACTATGCGAAAGCTTCTTATGTTGCAGTAATGCAATCGATGTTTGGCGAAGTTTCTCTGTCCACTTCCGATCCGAAAATCACTAAATTACTTAGCACAAGCGGAATGCGCGGGATGCTTGATACCATCTGGCTGATTTTGACAGCAATGGTTTTTGGCGGAATTATGGAATCAGCGGGTTTATTGAAAAGAATTACACAGCCCATTATAAAATATGCAAAAAGTACAGGCAGCCTGGTCACTTCCACGGTGGTAACCTGCTTGTTTTTTAACACAACAGCTTCCGATCAATACCTAGCTATTGTGGTTCCGGGTCGGATGTTTCGTAAAACCTATCAGGACAAAGGTTATGCACCGGAACTTTTAAGTCGCACACTTGAAGATTGCGGAACTGTAACATCGGTTCTAATTCCATGGAATACCTGCGGAGCAACGCAGTCGCGTGTACTTGGCGTAGAGACATGGGCGTATGCACCGTATGCATTCTTTAACATCATCAGTCCGATGATGACAATTTTATTTGCCTACCTCAATATTAAAATCAGAAGGATAAAACCTGAAGTGGCAAGAACTTCAGAAGAAATTTAATTCGAACCAGAAAATATTGAATGATTGACGATTAAACCTGGCATTCAAAATTCAGAATAAAAATCTACAACTTTAAAACCTTTTTTATAAGAACCATTCGCATGCTTTCAGTTCTCACATTTTCGTTCGTTTCAGTTTGTATCGGCTCAGAATATTACCGATAATTGGTCTCAATGGCGCGGTTTGCTGGCAACAGGTGCTGCTGTAAAAGGAAATCCGCCAACCGTATTCAGTAAAACACAAAACCTGAAATGGAAAACAGAAATACCCGGAAAGGGACATGCTACACCCATCGTTTAGGGCGATAAGATTATTGCTTTGACTGCAGTTCCAACCGAAGAAAAATAGCTGCCGAACCCCAAACACGATCAGAAGGAGAACGCCAGATGTCAGTAAATTCAACCGATTTGGTACAAATATTTAAAGTGGTTTTGGTTAACCTAAACTCAGGAAAAATTGAATGGGGAAACCACTGTAGCGCGTGAGTTGCCACCCGAGAACACACACAATATGGGCAGTTGGGCATCCAACTCGCCCTGCACCGACGGTGAATTTATTTGTGCCTACTTCGGTTCGCCCGGCATATTCTGTCTCGATGATCATTTGGCAAAAAGAATTAGGTCAGATAAAAAAACAAATGAGTTTTGGCGAAGGCGAATCACCGTATTTGTATGCCGACAAGCTTTTTATCCAGTAGGATCACGAGGGTGAATCGTTTGTAGTGGCACTTAACAAAAAAACTGGCGTTGTTATGTACGCAAAACAAAAGCTTGAAGGCATAAGTGATTTATATTCATCACCAACCGGAGGAGCTGGGAAAATATTTATCGCATCTGAAAATATTTGCCTTCTAATAAAAGCCGGCGAGAAATTTGAACTGCTTTCAGCGAACAAAATAGACGATGATTTTCATGCTTCACCTGTAATTGCAGGAAACAAACTAATATTGAGAGGCATTAAATCGTTGTATTGTTTTGAGGAATAAGAACCTGTAAATCGAAAAAGGCTGAAATTTTTACATTTCAGCCTTTTTTTGCTATAATTTTTTTTGAATCAATCCTCATGTTGAATTCCATCAATATACACCAGATCACCAGTTTTAAGGCTTGCCGCATTGGCCTCATCAGTATCAATATGCATGGCTAGTTTATAGCTTGGATTTACCCTGATAAGAACATCACCAAAAACCAGTTCCCTGTCGCCTTTTACACGAACTCTGACAGTTGCCTTATCTTTTACGCCATATTTCAGTGCATCTTCGGGGTGCATATGAATGTGGCGGAGCGCACAAATCACACCTTTTTCGATAGTCACAGTTCCGGCAGGCCCTTCGAGCGTACATCCCGGTGTTCCGTTTAAATTACCCGATTCGCGGATTGGGGGATGAATACCAAGTTTGAACTGCTCGGTCATCGAGATTTCGATCTGTGTTTCTTTTCGTTCCGGGCCTAAAACCCTAACCCTGTCAATTGTTCCTTTCGGACCGATAACATTAACCTGTTCCTTGCAGGCGAACTGCCCTGGTTGCGAAAGATCGCTATGCCAGGTAAGCTGATGACCAGCACCAAACAAAACTTCAACATGTTCTCTCGAAAGGTGCAGATGATGTGCCGAAACTTCAAGCAAAAATGGTTCGTTTTGCTGATTCTGTGCTACTTCGCGCAAATACGATCGGCTCATGGCACGAAGTGTTTCACGGGCAATCATACGTTCTTCATCGGAAGGTACAATTAAAACAGTAACCGGAGAATCGTCAGTTGAAATCCGGGTAACACCAGCAAAGCCGTTGGCTTCACGGTTTCGCTTATCATCGAGATGAATACCCATGCATTGTAAACCTTGTAGTGCAAGCGACCGAACGCCAGCACTTCCTTGTCCAATGCCACCGGTAAAAACTATCACATCGGTTCCACCCATTGCAGCCATATAGGCACCTATATATTTCCGAATCCGGTAACTAAAAGCTTTTAATGTTACAAGAGCACGTGTGTCGCCATTTTCAGCAGCCTGTTCTATTTCACGCATATCTCCCGAAATCCCTGACAGACCCAGCAATCCGCTTTTACGATTAAGTAACTGGTCGATTTCTGAACCAGACAAACCCTCTTCTCGTTGAATATAAGTGATAACACCGGGGTCAAGATCACCAGATCGGGTTCCCATAATTAATCCTTCACCTGGTGTAAAACCCATGGTTGTATCAACTGATCTACCGTGTTCTACCGCAGCAATTGATGCCCCGTTTCCAAGGTGACAACTGGCAATTTTTAATTCATTCACCCTTTTTTGTAAAAACTGTGAAGCTTTCAGACAAACGTACGAATGCGAACTTCCGTGAAAACCATAGCGGCGCACGCCATATTTCTCATAATATTCATAGGGCAACCCATAAAGGTAGGCGTATGATGGAAGTGTTGAATGAAAAGCAGTATCGAAAACTGCGACATGCGGCACAGCGGGAAAAACCTTGCGGGCTTCCTTGATTCCGGCAATATTTACTGGATTGTGGAGCGGTGCAAGTGGATTTAATTTTTCGAGTTCAACCAGAATATCGTCCGTTACAACAATCGACTGGCTGTATTTTTCACCTCCATGAACCATGCGGTGTCCCACAACACTAATGTCACCCTGTGTTTTGATTACACCTGTTTTTTTATTCGAAAGTATTTTAATAACAGCGTGCAGTGCTTCAATATAACCTCCCTTTTCGAGTTCAATCTTTTCATCGCCTTTTGATCCTTTGTATGAAAGCTGGGTTCCCTGCATCCCAATTCGTTCCACTTGTCCGGTTGCTTTATTTTCAGTTTTTTCAGAGTCAAAAAACGCAAATTTAATTGACGACGAACCACTGTTGATGACAAGAATTTTTTCAGGCCGTTCACCTTTTAATAAAATCCCTTGTGCCTCATCGCTTTTTCTGAATGTTAATGATGCCTTTTTCGGGTCTTCGGTGAGTTGTTTCATGCGTTCGATAATCGTTTTTGAAACATGCTGTAAAAAAGTAGGTTCCGACATGAGCACCGATTGAAATACCTCGACCGGAATACGCAATATTTTACAGGGTTTCGACGCTATCAAATCAGCAATTATTCTTTCACGACTCATCAAGGCCATCTCTCCCAAAGTGTCCCCTTTACTGAAAAAACCAACCTGCCGTTGAAATCCATCCTCGGTTACACCAGCAATTTTTAATTCTCCTTCAAGAATAACACCTAAAAAAGTTGCTTCCTCTCCTAACCTGATTACTGGTTCGTTCACCTCATAATAAACTACACGCGAGGTCTTTACTATTTCTAATATTCTGGCTTCGGATAGCCCCCTGAATAGACTCACCTTCGCTTTAAGAAATTCTGTTACTGTTTTATACATTGTAAAATTGTGTTTTTTATTCAAGTGATATTGTAAAGGATATTTTGGTTAAAAAACTCCATAAAAATTTAGAGCAATAAAGAATGAACGTTATTTTAAAAAAATTTGTACTGATTTTTTGACCAATCCACCCAAAACAACGATTTTTCAGGAGCAAAGATATATAAGTATATAAATTGATTGATAAACTGAGAGTCGAACTTTTTGTTTATTTCACAAAAGTCAGAACCGACAAAAATTTAAGACGAAAATTCATGTATTCGGAAGAAATCGGGCTTGAAATTTTCAGTAAAAAAAAAGACCCCGTTTTCACGAGATCTTTTCTATCTGTTTTGTTAAATCACTTCAACATTTATTGCTACCGGGCCTTTGTCGTTTTCCTTTATTTCAAATTCAACTGATTGACCTGCTTCGAGCGAAAAAACATTGTCTTTCACTCCGGAACGATGCACAAATAAATCTTTGTTATCTTCAGACTGGATAAAACCAAAACCTTTAACTGCATCGTACCATTTAACGGTACCTTTCATACAACAATTAGTACCGCTCGCGACGGTTATAACCACCACCATTGCTGCTGCTGCTGCGACGGTCGCCACCGTAACCACCACCGCTGCTGCGACGATCGCCACCGTAACCACCACCACCACTGCGACGTTCGCCACCACCACGGCTTTCACCAGCTGGTTTTGGAAGCGATTCGTTTACTTTAATGTTACGACCGCTGATTTCAGCATTGTTCAGTTCTTTAATGGCGTTTGTTGCTTCTGCATCGTTGCTCATTTCAACAAAACCAAAACCTTTGCTGCGACCCGAAAATTTGTCAGACACAATTTTAGTTGTGGTTACTTCACCATACTCTTCAAAAATCTCTTTTAAATCTTCTTCACCTAAATTGAACGGAAGATTTCCTACGTAAATGTTCATTTGTACCTTTTTAAAAAATTAATAACACGAATTTTTAAATCCACAACAGTAGCACCAAATCTGTGTTACTTTCTGAACCTGTAAAACATCTGAAAAAGGAAAACCTGATTTTTGAGAAATACCGTGGAGAAAAACAAGAAAGGAGAACTGCCCGACTGCCTTAAAAAATTCACTAAAAAAAAGACCATCTTGTTAAGTATCAGACAGAAGAGAGATAAAAACCAATCACTATCATCGAAATAACGCGCCAAAGGTAAACTAATATTCCAATAAACCAACAGGTTATGATTTTTATTTTGATGCCGTTAAACCGCGGATAACCACACTGCTGATAAAACAACCAAAAAGCGGCGGCATGTACGAAATGGTTCCAACAATTGATTTTTTGTATTGGCTATCCTCAGCACAAACAGCGTTTTCATCGGTCACTTCGGTTGAATAAACCACCTGAACACCTTTTTTGATTCCAAGGTCAGCCAATCTTTTGCGCACTACTTTGGCCAACTTGCAATAATTGGTTTTCGAAATATCATCAATCCTGATTTTTTCAGTATCCATTTTGCCTCCTGCACCCATTGAACTAACCACCGGCAACCCTAGTTGCAGAGCGTAATAAATAAGGAAGACCTTTGGAGAAATGGTATCTATGCAATCGACCACAAAATCGAAAGGCTGACTTTGCAGCAACTCAACAGTTTTTTCATCCGAAATAAAATCGTTCACCACAGTCAGCTCAATTTCGGGGTTGACATCGCGAAAACGGGCGGCCAGAATTTCAGCTTTGGGTTGACCAGTGGTACTTACAAGTGCCGTCAACTGACGGTTGCGATTGGTTGTTTCAACCACATCGCCGTCAACCAACGTCATTTTACCAACTCCTGCCCTGCAAATCTGTTCGGCTGCGTAGGCTCCAACACCACCCAATCCAACTACAAGCACACTGGAATTTCTCAGTTTTTCGAGCTTTTCAGCACCCAAAAGCAACTCGGTTCGATTCAACCAGTTCATTCAAATAAAGATTATTCTATTAATTATCAATGCTGATGAGAGAGCTTTCCACAATATTAAAATTGTTCCAAACCACTTGTTTCAACAGTTCAGGCGAAACCTCTTTTAATGCTGCTGCATGGTGGTAAACGTCGGCAACATTGCCCTTGAATTCATCCGTTTCAAGAAAAATGCGGTCAAGTGGAAGCCAACGCAACGATTCGATGGATTTTGATTTGGAGTTGAAAAGACTTTTCCCAAACGAAAAGTAGAAACCACGCTGTGCCAGTTGTTTTGTAATTACCGGACCACCACTATAACCGTGCAAAATCCAGGGAAATTCGGGTTTCAATTTAATGTGAAGTTCCAGAATTTCGTGGTAAGCCCGCACGCAATGAATGACTACAGGTCGTTTCCACTGTTCAGCAAGTACCACCTGCGCCCTGAATACACGGATTTGCTCTTCGAAACTTGTTTTTGCCAGTTTATCGAGACCACATTCTCCCACAAAACAAACATGGTCGTTTTTGAGTGTTTCCTTCATCATCGAAATAAGCACATCGTTTACCGCCTCACTTTTAATGTGCCACGGATGTAATCCGACTGAATAAAAATTGCGTCCAGTAAATTTTGTCACAGGCTCACCCGGAAAAATATTCTGCACAATAATCGTTTCCGGCTCATTGCGGTTGGGATGTGTGTGAATATCGACAAAAGGAATAGCACACATGACCTTTATTTAGCAAAGTTCGAGAACTTTTTTCACCAGATTTTCAGCTCCATCCGCAATCTGGCCGATGGTGGCATCGAGCATGTAACAGGGAGTTGTAACCAGTTTGTATTTTTCATCAAAAACAATTTCTCCGTGGTTTGTTTTAATGTGCGTTGCTCCCATATTTTCTACTGCATCTGCCGTCTCCTCATCTTTTCCGATGGTAACTTCCACTTCGGTTAAAATTTTTGCAATCAGCACCGGGGAGATACACAATGCACCAATTGGTTTTTCAGCAACAGCAGTCGCGCGAACGGCTTTTTCAACTTCGGGATTTACTTTACATTTAATCCCATCGAAGGCAAAGGTACAAAGGTTTTTAGCCACGCCAAAACCTCCCGGGAAAATAAGTGCATCGTAGTCTTCGGCTTTGTATGCCGAAAGTGGTTTAATATTTCCGCGGGCTATTCGGGCGGCTTCAACCAAAACATTTCTTTTTTCGGCCATTTCCTCACCCGTAAGATGATTTACTACATGTGCCTGCTCCACATCGGGGGCGAAACACTGGTATTGCGCTCCCTGCCTCGAAACTGCAAGCATGGTAAGCGTAGCCTCATGAATTTCGGCTCCGTCGTAAACGCCGCAACCTGCTAAAACAACTGCAATTTTTTTCATTTTTTAAAAGATTTAAGATGAATAGTACAGAGTAATAAGACTAAAAGAATCATCAATTTTATGTCGTAACTCAGAACAACTTGTTATAATTTGATTACAAAATTACAGTTAATGGTGGAAATGCAGAATAACAATAGTTTCAATTTATTTCAAAAGATGCAAATCTTACTGAATCTCTTCGAGATTGTAAGGTGTTTCCTGGTACACATAATAATTCAGCCAATTTGAGAATAACAGATTGGCCGTCGATTGCCAGCGCATTACAGGTTCTTTTGCTGCATCGTCGGCTGGATAATAATTTACAGGCACTTCAATAGGCAGGTTTTTAGTCACATCGCGCCGGTACTCACGGTCGAGTGTATGACGCGAATATTCGGCATGTCCGGTAATAAAAAGCTGGCGTCCGTTTTTGGCTTTTACGATGCAGACTCCAGCTTCGGGCGAGCTGGCAACAATCTGTAGTTCGCTTACTTTTCCCACATCTTCTGCTCTGATTTCGGTATGGCGCGAATGCGGAACAAAAAACTCATCGTCGAACCCACGTAAAATGGGTAACTTGTTATTGGTGTGGGTATGGCGGAAAACGCCAAACATCTTTTTATCGAGCGGGTATTTCGGGATGCCGTAATAATGATACAACCCGGCCTGTGCTGCCCAACAAATAAAAAGCGTTGATGTTACATGGTGTTCGGCCCAGTTCATGATTTGCCTCATCTCTTCCCAGTAAATCACTTCCTCAAAAGGCAGTTGCTCAACAGGCGCACCGGTGATAATCATCCCGTCGTACTTTTTGTTTTTCAATTCATTGAGGTCGCGGTAAAACATCTCCATGTGTTCCGATGGCGTGTTTTTTGGCGTGTGTCCCGCTATTTTCAGAAAATCAATTTCAATCTGTAACGGCGAATTCGACAACAACCTTAACAGGTCGGTTTCAGTGGTGATTTTTACCGGCATCAGGTTGAGGATGATGATTTTCAACGGACGGATATCCTGGTGTGATGCGCGTGTTTCGTTCATCACAAAAATGTTTTCTTCCTCAAGAATTTTTATGGCCGGCAACTGATCCGGAATTTTTAATGGCATTTCTTTTAGTATTTAGATTTATAGTAGTGAGCAGTGAGACAAAGAATTTACAAATTTGTTTGTCATTCCGAACTCGATTCGAAAAGATGCTGAAATAATCCCGAGTACTCGGGACAGCATGACAAACATTGATTGTTTCTGTCTCACTACTCACATCTCATTTCTCACATCTATAAACTCACTTTTGCCAGTGCTTGTTCAAAGTCGGCGATAATATCGTCGATGTGCTCAAGTCCAACGCTCACACGGAGCAATGTCGGGTAAACCCCGGCTTTTAATTGTGCTTCTTCGGGCAACTGCTGGTGTGTGGTTGCTGCCGGCTGGATAATGAGCGTTTTGGCATCGCCCACATTTGCAAGATGGCTAACCAATTGTAAACTATTCACCACCTGATTGGCAGTATCCTTGTCGCCTTTTACATTAAACGACAACATTCCACCCGCGCCTTTTGGAAGATATTTTTTAGCATTCGCATACGATGGGTTGTTTTCCAAACCAGGGTAATTCACACTTTCAACTTTTGAATGTTTTTCGAGCCATTTGGCCAGTGCGAGTGTATTTTTAATATGACGGTCCATGCGGAGCGATAATGTTTCGAGACCCTGAAGCAACAAAAATGAGTTGAACGGACTGATAGCCGGACCAAAATCGCGTAAGCCTTCGACCCTTGCTTTGATAATAAAACCAATGTTACCCAGCGGACTGTCGAAATTAAAAACATCCCAGTATTTCAGTCCGTGATAACCTTCTGATGGTTCAGTAAAACCAGGGAATTTTCCGTTGCCCCAATTGTAATTTCCGGCATCCACAATCACGCCGCCAATACTTGTGCCGTGGCCGCCAATCCATTTGGTTGCCGACTCAACCACAATGTTTGCACCGTAATCAATGGGGCGGAAAAGATAACCGCCGCCGGCAAAAGTGTTATCCACAATCAAAGGCAGGTCGTATTTTCGGGCCAGTTTGCCAAAAGCTTCAAAATCGGGGATTACAAATCCCGGGTTACCGATGGTTTCAAGGTAAATTGCTTTGGTATTGCTGTCAATCAGTTTTTCGAACGATTCGGGATCGAGATTTTCAGCAAAACGGGCTTCGATACCCAGTTTTTTAAACGAAACCTTAAACTGGTTGTACGAACCACCATACAAATAAGGCGATGTCACAAAATTATCGCCCAGCCCAAGAATTGTGTTAAATGCCAGGAACTGTGCCGCATGACCCGAACCCACTGCCAGCGCTGCAACGCCGCCTTCGAGGGCTGCAATCCGCTGTTCAAAAACATCGGAAGTGGGGTTCATAATGCGGGTGTAAATATTGCCAAACTCTTTCAGCGCAAAGAGGTTGGCTGCGTGTTCAGCATTATTGAAAACATACGACGTGGTCTGGTAAATCGGCACTGCGCGCGAATTGGTTGTTTTGTCGGGTTGCTGGCCTGCATGAAGCTGCAGGGTTTCGAATTTCAAATTTTTTGTCGTCATTTTTATTTATTTTTTTGAAAGCCCCCTAAATCCCCCCGAGGGGGACTTTAGCCGCTGGTTAAACAGATGAAACTCATTGATAATTAATTCTTTAAAAACTTATTAATAGCCCTTTAATTCCCTTGGGGAACTAATTCCTCCCCTCCTGGGAGGTAAGGAGGGGCTCCTGAAAAAAATGCATTATATATTTCCAACACACTTTTTTCTTTATCATCACTTTTTACCACAAGATAACTTACCAAATCGGAAGCTCCTGAACCACTTAAAACAACGTTGATTTTGTTTTGTGCGACTGCCGTAAATATTTTTGCTGAAACGCCGTAATTCTGTTGCATTCCATGGCCAATAACCCCAATGAGTGAAACATCTTTTATAAGATGGATTTCTTTTACCGCTGTAAAGCCAAGTTTCTGAATGATTTTTAATGCTTTGTCTCCCTTATTTTGTTCCAAAATCAAATTGATGGAAATCTGCGAAGTGATCACCGATTTGATGTTGATTCCTGCATCATTTAAAGCTGTTGTTACTCTGGCAAGAATCCCGGGTTTCAATCCAACACCGGGCCCGTCGAGTTTCAACAGCGAAATATCATCGGAACAGGCCACGCTTTTCACGATTTTATCATCGACAAAAGTTTCTGTATTGATAACTGTATCCACTTTCCCGGGTTTGGTTAATGTATTCAAAACCTGAATAGGAATGTGTTTGTGTTCGAGTGGTTCCACAGTTCGCGGATGAAACGAATAATGATCAAAATAGGCAAGTTCACTGGCTTCGGAATAAGTGAGTCTTTCAATCAGTGGCGGATTTTGAACGATGGCAGGATCGGCTTTATAAAAATCCAAATCGAGCCCCCAAAGTTCGAGTTTTTCTGCTTGAAGATAAGCAGCTAAAAACGCAGCTGTATAATCGGCTGCTGTTTTCCCTGCTCTTACAACTTTGCTATTTTCGGTAATTCCATAGGTTCCCGGAACAAAATAGACTGATTCGGGCAATAATGAAATGAATTCTGTATCAACCGAAATAAACGTGGCATTACCAAAATCGGCAGTGGCTTTCAGTCCAATTTCCTCGGGTAACACGCTGAATTCTCTCCCGATTCGCTTTAACTGAGCCAGCAGAATTTCGACCGAAAGTTTCTCGGCAAACGAAATAACCTGGTCTTTTAAGGCGGGTGAATAATCGCCAATCAATGCAATGCCTTTTAGCAAATTCACAAGTTGTTCCGAAAGGTTACCATAATTTGTTGTTGGTTTTTCCTCAACACGGTCGGTAAAAAATAAATCAATTTTTACATTGAGCTTTTCGGGGGCTGGCTGCGCTTGAAAAATCTGTTCCAGGTTTTGCTCAATCCATTCCAGCAATTCGGGAATGGCAGAAACAACCACGATTGTTCTTGTTGTATCTTTTTGTAAATAATCGGTTAAGCTGCTGACAGATTCTATATAACCTATGTAACTGCCTCCAAACCGAATAATCCGATCTGACATATTAAAAAATATTTTGTGTAATGTTGAAATGTATAACGCTCAGAATATGATGTGCCTTCAATCCGTATTTCAACAGAAAGAAGGCAGGCGCATACACATAGAAAACAACGGCATCATGAATACAGCGCTTACCCTTGAAAAGGTGCGGGTTTTTGCGATATTTCCAGAGTACAGATTCATTTTCTGCCGGTTTTGTTTGAGGCAAATATAAATCGATTTTTTAAAAATCAAAACTTATGTGAAATGAATTTAAATAAAGTTAATATTGAGATATAAATTTATGGTATACCACAGCAACCGATTAGTAATCGGTAACAATTAAATAAAAATCCTACCCATTGAATATCAATTACTTATCAAAAGTAATAATTAAAACATATCCAAATCCTCATTTTTCATTCCTTCCTGTCGTAATTCAGAAAAACTTTGATTAATTGAATTTTCTTTTTACCTTGCTAACATATAACCATATAATCACATCTATTAATAAATCTTATAATGAAAATTTTATGTATCGGTAATTTTCCCCCAAGAAAATGTGGTATTGCTACGTTTACAGAAAACCTTGTAAATTCAATTAAAGTTGCCACATCTAATAAACATATTAAAATTGAAATTGAGGTTATCGCGATGAATGACCATAAATTACACTATGAATATCCTTCCATTGTAACAAATACAATCGACGATCAAAGCAGAAAAGATTATATCAAAATTGCGAATTATATAAACTCTTCTGATGGAAATTTGGTTCTATTTCAACATGAATATGGTATTTTTGGTGGCAACAGTGGATTGCTGGTACTTGAATTATTAAAAAAAATTAAACTTCCTGTTGTTACCACATTACATACTATTTTAAAGGAACCTACATTTCATCAAAAAGAAGTCCTCAAGAAAATTGCATCTTTTTCTGAAAGGTTGATTGTGATGAATTCACTGGCAATTCCTATTTTAAATAATGTATATGGAATTCCTATATCCAAAATTAACAAAATAGAACACGGCACTCCTGATTTCAGTAAATTAACAACTAAATCAGGTATCCCTAAGCATTGGAAAACAAAAAAAATAATATTGACATTTGGATTATTGGGACGGAATAAAGGATTGGAAACAGTTATCAAAGCATTACCTGAGATTGTTAGAAAGCATAATGATGTACTATTCGTAATTCTGGGAAAAACACACCCTAATGTTATAAAATATGCAGGAGAAGAATACAGGGACTACCTGAAATCATTGGCAATACAATTAAATGTTTCTGAATTTGTTGAATTTCATGACAAATATGTTTCAGAGGAAGAACTTATGCAAAAACTGAAACGGACTGACATTTATGTCTCACCATATTTAAATAAAGCGCAAATTACCAGTGGCACACTTGTTTATGCACTTGCTGCCGGCACGGCGGTTATTTCCACACCCTATTGGCATGCTGAAGAAATTTTGCCCAATGGTCTTGGAAAACTGATTGATTTTAAAGATTATCATTCGCTGTCGAAAATTGTGACAGAACTATTTAACAACCCAAATACAATTAATAAACTAAAACAAAATGCTTCGGTTTATGGCATGGAAATAACATGGCCCAATATTGGCTGGAAGTATTACGAGGTTTTTGGCAATATCATTCAAAATTCAAATTGCACAAAAAAAGACGAGGTAAAATTTCCAAAAACGAATTATCATCATCTCAACAATCTTACCGATTATACCGGAATATTACAACATGCCTCAAGAAACATTGCAAGTTTCAAAGAAGGCTATTGTACTGATGACAATGCCAGAGCCATTATTTTAAGTATTTTATCGTTTGACAGATATAAAGAAAAAAAGTACATAAAACTTTTAAACCGATATATCTCCTTTATGCAATTACAACAGAACGAAGATGGTACATTTAATAACCAGTTATCATTCAACAAAATAGTTCTCAATACACAAAAACCGGACGATACTTTTGGAAGATCGATATGGGCTCTTGGTTTACTAATACGATTTGCACCAACAAATTCTCTTCTTCAAACCGGGTTAGATATGTTCATGCGATCAAAAAATCAGATAAAGAATCTGAATTATGCTCGTGGATATGCTAATACTATTTTTGGTCTATATCATTTAATTCAAAAATTTCCTGATCAGGAAGAACATATTAGTCTTCTGATTTATCTGGCTGATAAACTGATAGATTGTTTTAAACAACATAGTACTGATAACTGGCATTGGTTTGAACCAGTTCTAACCTATGACAATGGAATACTTCCAGCCTCATTATACTTAGCATATGAAGTTACCGAGAATGATATACTGCTTCAAACGGCAGAGAAATCGAGGGAGTTCCTGGAACACAAATGTTTTATTCATGGTCATTTATCTTTAATCGGGAATAAAAGCTGGTGGAAAATCAATCATGCAGGCAGTCCTTTTGCCCAGCAACCCGTAGATGCTTTAGCCATGATTATTCTCTATGATGCTGCATTTAAAGCAACCGATAACAAAATTTTCATACAATCGTTAAAAAAGTGTTTTCAATGGTTCCTGGGAGAGAATGATTTAAACCTTCCACTGTATGATGATGTAACCGGTGGCTGCAATGATGGCCTTGAGGAATTTGAAGTAAATCAGAATCAGGGAGCAGAAAGTACTATATCTTACTTACTGTCTGCGTTATTGGCAAGGCAATATTTCAAAGATTCATTTCAGTTGGGATAATACTTTTTCAAGTCTCAACAATAGAATTTCCTTATCGAATGGTTTTCTGATGTATTCAACTGCACCCATTTTTAATCCCTTTATCTCAATATCTTTACCTGTATTACCCGACATAAACACAACAGGAATATCATATTCATTTACATTCATATATTCAAGCAGCTGAAATCCATCCAAGTTTGGCATATTAATATCTGAAAGAATCAAATCAAATTTTTCTCTGCTGATTTGCATTAATCCAACAATTCCATCGGAAGCAACTTCAACCCGGTATCCGGCATCTTTCAAAATATGAGAAATATATCGCTGATTAAGCTCTTCATCATCAACAACTAAAATTCTTACCGATTCTCCCTGACGATTCATTGACAAACTTCTGTCAACTTTGGATGGATTTAACCGGTTAAGCAGTTCATCGAGCGGAACGCTTGCAAATGTTGAAGCAGTATCAGACATAGCATATGGAATAACAACCTCTGAATTATTTACAATTGAACCACAAGAATAAACTACATTAGGTACATACCCTTCGCGTTCTTCTTCGTTTGGTGTTATAAGCGGTTCGTTGAGCTGTCCAATTATTTTTGTCGGATCATCAAGATCGAGTAAAGTTGCCCCCAAACTATACTTACGCATAGTACCTACTCCATGCGTGATTACAAGCCAACCTTGTTCTGTCTCAATTGGTGATCCACAATTGCCTATTTGTATAAATTCCCAAGGAAATTTCGGACCTTGCAACACATGTGCCTCCTCCCAAAGGTTTATATCGTCCGAAAACATGATATAATTGTTGATACCATCTAATCGTGAAAGCATGGCATATTTCCCATTTATTTTCCGGGGAAAGAGGGCCATTCCCTTATTTTGCGCAATCTCCCCATGTATAGGCATAAAATTGAAATTGTAAAAATCCTTGGTTTCCATCAATTTGGGCATTATCGTATATCCATTATATGCTGTATAAGTAGCATAATATCGAACAGTCCCATCGTCGTCTGTGAATTTAACAAATCTTGCATCTTCAATTCCATTACTTTCTGCAGCTGATATCGGGAATATAACACGGTCGGATATAGAAGTATCTAATGAAAAAGAAATACTGTAATGAGAATCAGCCAGCCATTTTATATTCTGAAGCATTTTTTTTTGATGTATATCAGGATTGATTTCTTTTATGGTATTATCGATTGCATGATTTAATTCATTGTAGTCAAAATCATCCCGTAATTTTTCCGCCACTTTTGAAACAACATCCAATTCAGTATGCATTTCTTTTAGTTTCGTACAAAATTGACTCTTATGATAAACAACATTTCTGATTGCCTCTGCTTCGTCAACTAAAGTACCTGTTGGATTTACCTCGAGATTATTGTTTTTGTCAAGTATCCCACCTCTGAATACAATCGATGAAATATGTCCTTCACCTGTAGCCCTGAAACTGATAATAACTCTTTTTTCACCTTGTTGCAAACCTGTCTGATCAGGGTGTTCAACCATCGACGGGTTAAAAAAAGCTGCCGATTCAATTGAATATTCATTTGTAAAATAGGCTCCGATTAATAACTTTTTAAATTGTGGGATATTTTCCAACTCTATAATTTTCCCATTCATTATATCTTTTGATTTTTCAAAATGCTTTTGATAAATCCTTGATATATTTCTGTGGCGGGAGGAAAATTCCCTAAGTGTTTGATTTAATACCAATTGAGCTGCCTGGTCAGGCATTTCGATTATTCTTTGTATTATTGAATGTGATCTTGTTTCAGGCCCAGGGAAAAAAAAGCGGGCTATAACTCTTTTGGGATTTGAATAAAAGCGGATAGGTTTACGTTTTACAGTTGTACTCATGTTAATAGTGTAATTTTTTCACCAATAAATATAGTTTTTTTTTTCAAATCCAAATTATAATCAAATCAGGGGTTAAATAATTACAATATTTCTTAGAATGTACTTTTCCACCCCATCTTCAGTTACAAAAAAATCAACCTCGCTACCCGGAACCTTCACAAGATCGTATCGTGTCATATCAAGTACTGCTCCGTTTTCAATCAGATAAAAATTTGGTTCGTCAGTTAATATCCAGAAAATACCGGTAGGTGATGAAAGCAAATCAGCATAGTTAGCTACCCCAATTTTCACCCGTGGGTCGTAAAAATTTCTGAAAAGCGACGAACTGTTATCTGCCGGATTATAGATTAAAAGATCAAGGTCGTTTGTACTTGTCAATCCCGAAGTTCCGAACAACCGCTCTCCATCAGCATTTTGAATTATATAAGTATCATCTGCATTTTTAACTATTCAAAGATTACTTTTCCCGGTTACCGGAGCCAAATCTTTCGAAAGGTTTAATCCAAGATTATACAATTCCTGAGAATCTTCAGCAGTTCAGTCCATTGCTTCGCCAACCTCATATGATTTACTTTCAGGCTCAAATTGTTTTATAAATTCAGCATCAAAAGTGCAGCTGCCTGTAACTTTGCCATCGGCGTAGGTATATTCGGTAAACAAAAAAATATTCATATCAGGGATAATACCTCCTCCATTGACATACATTCTGGTTTTAACTGCATTCCCGTTAGCATCAGTGATGTAATTATTCTCTGCAGTTACAAAATCATTCGAAGTTTCCCGGGTTCTCAGCCGGTTGCTGTCATACGCGTAAATTGTAGTTTCGTTGGTGTATTCCGAAGTAAAATTCTTTTGTGTCAGCAATCCGTTAGCATAAGTTTCTTTTGTACTGTTTACAATTTTTTCTCCGTCAAACGAGGTAATTTCTTTCTGATAACTATCGCCTGATGTGTAATTTGAATACAACACTTTTTCTATAACGTCTCCATCTTCATCAAGTTTTGTTTCAAGTGCCAGGTTCCCGTTGGCATCGTACTCAAAGTTCCGGATAATTGTAATATCAGAAAATTCCTTTCTTACTACCGGCTTTTTATTGGCGTACTGAAAAGTTACTGTGGTTGTTGTGCTGTCGTACGCCGAAACATAAGTCACCTCTTTTAAGGTATTATCTTCGTTGTAACGATAAAATGTATCTGTCCACTCCGCCAAAAAATCGTTATATTCCAAACTACTAAACTGAAGAAACCCATTTACATACTCACTCTCAGTTGTGCTGATATTAATGTAATGGTCAGCTTCCACGTCATAACGATAACCCTTCTCGGTTACTTTTGCCACGTTGGTTTTCAGATTGGCATCTTTTAATGTGTTATTTTCCTGTGCAAATAATTGCATTGGGAAAGTAAAAAGAAATAACAAAGTGCTTACGTTTTTCATTCCTGATTAATTATCAACTATGTTGAGTAATACAAATCAGTCTGAATATTGTTTATGGATTTTTGGTGATTTAAGTAAAAGTAACATTGATTACTTTTCGGAGTAAAGCTTCCCTTGCCAAGTCTCGCGCTGCAACAGTCTTTTTTCAACTTTTGCCACGAACTCAAAATTCTTCAGTCCCCATTTCGGTGCCACTACCATTTCCGACGGCGCTTCACTTACAAACCGCTCAACAATAATTGCCGGATGGAGCAATTCAAGATAATCGACCACAAGTCCGGTGTATTCTTCAACAGTGAAAAGATGAAATCGTGCAGGGTCATCTTTGAACTGTTTTTCGAGAACAGTTTTTTTGTGAACCTGAAGTTGGTGCAGTTTCAGGTTTTTAACCGGCAACTGCGATATTACACGAGCCTGTTCGAGCCAGTCGGCCCGGGTTTCACCAGGAAGCCCCAAAATAAGGTGTGCGCAATTATTGATTCCCCTGCGGGCTGTTTCTTCAATTGCCCAAACCGATTCGGCAAAAGTGTGACAACGGTTAATACTTTCAAGCGAATTGTCGAGGTGCGATTCAAGTCCGAATTCTATCATTACATAAACTTTTCGGCTTAACACTTCGAGGTAATCAAGAATTTCGTTTGTCACGGCATCGGGACGTGTTGAAATTACCAGCCCTTCAATTTTCGGATGTTGCAGCGCCTCTTCGTACAAGCCGATTAAATCTTTTATCGGTGCATAAGTATTCGTGTATGCCTGAAAATAGGCCAGAAACCGCATCGATTCGTACTTCTTCGAAAAAAAGCCGATTCCCTCCTCCACCTGTTGTGAGACACTTTTTTTCAGATTGGTATAACCGGGTTTAAAAGTTTTGTTGTTGCAATAAGTACAGCCTCCAATACCTTTTGAACCATCGCGGTTGGGACAGGTAAAACCCGCGTCAACCGATACTTTTTGCACCCGGCTGGTAAACTGGTTTTTAAAATAGGTCGAAAAATCGTTGTAACGTTTAGGGTGCCCCCACAGAAATTGTTCTGCCATAATTACCTCCAGGCTGCGAAAATAACAAAAAAAGAGTTGTTTGCCGATCATTCATCTGTGTTGAAAAAATATTGAAAACTTTGTGCTAAAGTAAAGGTATGGAGAACACCAATGTTTGTAAAGATTTCTAATTTTAATCATCATTAAAAAAGCCAAATCATGTTTACTGAAAAGGACATTCAACAGATAAAAGCGAGGGGAAACGACCTCGAAACTGTTACAAAACAGGTTGAAAATTTTAAACGCGGATTTCCGTTTCTTGAGCTGATTGATGCAGCATCGGTGGGCAACGGCATCATCAGGTTAAATGAAGCAGAAACCGGTAAAATGGCAGCTTTGTACGACGAAAAGCTGGCAGAAGGAATAAAACCGTTAAAGTTTATTCCCGCTTCGGGTGCCGCAAGCCGCATGTTTAAAGCATTGTACGAAGCGCTCGACTCATGCAGGGCAAGCGGTAACAGCGACGAAGCGCTTGCTCAGAATGCAGCCGCCCGACAGTTTTTAGCGAACAAGGAAAGATTTGCTTTTTACAGCAGCCTGAAAGCGAAATTGAATGAAACCGAAAGCGAAACCAATTGCAGCAGCTGGATTGACCTATTGCTCAACGATGAGGGATTAAACTACGGCGCTTTGCCAAAAGGCTTGCTGAAGTTTCATAAATATGTGAAAAGCAGTCGCACACCTTTTGAAGAACATTTAGTTGAAGGTTCACTTTATGCAAAAAACAACAGCGAAACAGTTACACTTCATTTTACTGTTTCGCCCGAACACCAGCAAGGTTTTGAGCGTTTGCTCGCAGGAGTTAAACCGGTTTATGAGCACGAATTCGGTGTGAAGCTTGAGGTAACTTTCAGTCAGCAAAAACCCTCAACCGACACTATTGCTGTGGATACACACAATGAACCTTTCCGCGAAAAAGACGGCAGCCTTGTATTCAGACCGGGCGGACACGGTGCGTTGATTGAAAATCTGAACGACCTCGATGCTGACATCATATTTATAAAAAACATCGACAATGTGGTGCCCGACAGGCTGAAAAAACCAACAGTGGATTATAAAAAGGCAATTGCCGGTGTTTTATTGAAAAACCTTGATCAGCTGTTTTTCTATCAGAAAGAACTAAACGAAAAACACCCTGTTGCGCTCGACCACGCGTTACTGGCTGCAGCAGCTGGTTTCATGGAAAACACGCTGAACACAAAACCAGCAAAAAACCAGTATTATACTGAAAAAGAAGAGTTATACCATTACCTGAAAGAAAAATACAACCGCCCGTTGCGTGTTTGCGGAATGGTAAAAAACGAGGGCGAGCCGGGTGGAGGCCCGTTCTGGGCAAAGAACAGCGATGGAACAGTTTCGTTGCAGGTGGTCGAGAGCTCGCAAATAGACCCCAGAAGTGTGCAGCAACAAACGCTGGCCAAACACGCCACGCATTTTAATCCGGTTGACTTGGTTTGCGCAGTTAAAAACTACAAAGGCGAAAAATACGACCTTACCAAATTTACCGACCCTGCCACCGGGTTTATTTCGATAAAATCGAAAGATGGAAAAGAGCTGAAAGCACAGGAATTACCAGGATTATGGAACGGAGCAATGAGCAATTGGAACACTCTTTTCGTTGAAGTACCAATTGAAACTTTTAACCCCGTAAAAACGGTGAACGACCTGCTGCGCGAACAGCATTTATAACGGCGGTTTTATTTATCAAGTTGAATTACTAATTTCGCAGGCTGATTTTGGTGTATGAATGAAGAAAAAGACAACTTTCACGATGAAGAAATTGTTGAGGCGGTAAATCGCTTCAAACGTTCGCTGGTTTCGGGCAGAACAAAATATTTCGACGTGTCGGAGTTTGAAGGCATTGTTGAACAACTGCTTGAGGAAGGCGATATTCAGGGTTCTGAAATTGCTGCCCGGCAGGGAATTCGCATTCACCCGAACGCCATTCCGCTGCAACTGAAATATGCGCAAATCCTCATCAACAAAGGTCATTACAAAAAAGCACTCGAATATTTAAAAGCCGTTGAAAAAGTAGACAGCGGCAACCACGAAGTTCACCTTTTAAAAGGTACTGCGTTGATGATAACCGGTAACGAAAAGGAAGCGTTGAAATCGTTTAAAATTGCCATACAAAACGCCGGGCCCGACACTGACGAAACCTATTACCAGATTGGTGCAACATACGCCCAGACCGGAAATATAAAAAAGGCATTGTTTTTTTTCGAAAAAACGGTAAAGTTAAACCCTGACCACGACCTGGCCTTGTACGATCTCGGTTATTTCTACGATCAGGAAGATAAAATTAACAAAAGCATAAAGTATTATAACCAATACCTCGATACCGACCCTTACAACCAATATGTTTGGTTTAACCTTGGAACTGTGTATAACAAAGCTGAGAAGTTTGATAATGCACTCGAAGCATATGAATTTGCTTACACCATAAACGAGAATTTTCACATGGCGCTTTTCAATATCGGAAATACGCTGGCAAATGCAGGCAGGTTTGAAGAAGCGATTGAAAAGTACAATGAGTTCTTAAAATACGAACCCGATAGCGACGAAGCGTACTGTTACATTGGCGAGTGCTACCTGAATATTGAAAAATACGATGAATCACAGAATCATTACAAACGTGCCACTAAAATTAACCCCAGTAACGACACAGCCTGGTTTGGCCTTGGATTGATTCAGTGGATTGGGCAAAATTTTGACCAGGCCACAAGATTTATTCTAAAAGCCATGAAAATTGACGGGCAAAATCCTGAATACTGGCTCACCCTCGGAAAAGTACACAAAGATAGTGGCGAAAAAGAAGCGTCAATCGAAGCAATTAAAACTGCCGCCCGGCTGGAAGTGGAAAACACTGAAATATGGCTGACATGGGCCGAGGTTTATATTGATTTTGAGGAGCCGCTGAACGCCATTCGTATCCTGAAAAAAGCAATCACAAAAAACGACGACCCTATTTTAAAATACCGGCTGGTGGCACTGCTGCTTCAAAAACGCAAGTCGAAAGATGCGCTTCAATTGCTTGCTGTGGCACTCGAACAGGATTTTATCCAGGTGAATTACCTTCATGATATTTATCCCCGATCGATGAAAAACAAAAGAGTAAGCCAACTCATTAATGAGTTCCTTGAAAAAAACACCCCCGAAATCGCCGATGAAAATCTGTAAAGAAGTCCGGCTCTCTCAAATTATTGTTGATTAGTGATTATTTATTAATCATTAAGAATCAATCAATAATCGCTAATCATTCATAATCGATCATTAAACATTAATAATTAATCAATAATCATTTCTTCTGATGTGGTCATTTGCAGCTCTGCTTTCAGCAGTTTTTCTGGGCATCTACGACATATTCAAAAAGTCGTCGCTCAACGGAAACGCGGTAATTCCCGTGCTGTTTTTTACCACGCTTACAAGTACAGTTATTTTTTTGCCGGTTGTCATCGGCTCGTATCTGAATCCTGAATTCTTTGCCAACATTGGGTTGTATGCACCTTCGTTAAATTTCACCGAACATTTACAGGTTTTACTAAAAGCCGTGATTGTGGTTTCGAGCTGGATTCTTGCATTTTTTGCGATGAAGCATTTGCC
>DYSZ01000042.1 GCA_020726265.1 Draconibacterium orientale | reverse complement strand
CCTTTCAGCTGGCAGGGTAAGCTCCTGAATATACAGGGCTTTTATTCCGATACGCTGCAAACAGTTAATGGCTGCGATTCGATACTGATTGTCGATTTTTATGTGTGGCCCGTATTCTCCGATTCGTCGCAGGTTGAAGTCTGTAAAACTTATTTGCCCTACGACTGGAACGGACAATTGCTGAATGTACCGGGCTTCTACACCGATACACTCACTACGGTTCATGGTTGCGATTCGGTGCTTGTGCTCGAATTTATTATCCCGGTTTACCGCGATTCGACACAGGTTCTGGTTTGCGAAAACGATTTGCCTTATTTGTGGCAAAGCCAGTCGCTGATGACAGCGGGATTTTATTCCGATACGCTGTTAACAGCCGGTGGCTGCGATTCCATCGTTACGCTCAAATTGCTCATCGATCCGGCGCTTCCGGTAAGTGTGCGGATATTTGAAAACATGAATGACATTTGTGTTGGCGAAGTGGTGGCTTTCAGCGCCACGCCAACAAACGGAGGGGCAGCGCCTGTGTATGCATGGTATGTAAATGGCGCACCAATTGCTGGTATTACAGGCGATAAATACAGCTACGCACCTGCCAACGGTGACGAAATTTATGCCATTCTTACCTCGGATCTCACTTGTACAAAAGGCAATCCGGCTACCTCGAATAAAATCATCATGAGAATTTTTGATGAATTGCCGGTGAGTGTTTCAATTACCGCAACCCAGACCGAAATTTGCGCCGGTCAGCCGGTTACATTTACTGCAACTCCTGTTAACGGCGGAATTGACCCTGTTTATGCCTGGTTTGTAAATGGAGTCGAAGTTCTGGGTGAAACAAAGGTTACTTATACCTACCCGCCAAACGATAACGATGAAATTTATGCAGTGCTTACCTCAAGCATGGGTTGTGCCACCGGCAATCCGGCCACATCAAATAAAATAACCATCACAGTTTCTGACGAGCTGCCTGTAAGCGTTTCGATTGTGGCCGACAAAAACCCGGTTTGCATTGGCGAACCTGTAACATTTACAGCCACCCCGGTAAACGGTGGAATCACCCCGGTTTATGCCTGGTTTGTGAATGATGTGTTGATGCCGGGTGAAACTGCCGCTGTATTTATTTATACACCAAACAACAACGATGTGGTGTATGCAACACTTACCTCCGATTTGAGCTGTGCCACCGGCAATCCGGCCACTTCGAATAAAATAACCATAACCGTTGACAGCGATTTGCCTGTGAGTGTAACGATTGTTGCCGACAGGACTACAGTTTTCGAAGGAGAAACAGTAACATTTACGGCCACACCTGTAAATGGTGGCGCCACACCGGTTTATGTCTGGTTTGTTGACGACGTGCTGCAACCCGGCGACACACTTGAAACGTTTACCTACATTCCGCAGGATGACGATGTGGTTTATGCAATACTCACCTCAAGTTTGAGTTGCGTGATAAACAATCCTGCCAAATCAAACAAAGTAAGAATTAATGTTATTCTGCCCACCGATTTGTTTATCACCGAAAAAATTATACCGGTTGACTGTTACGGCAATAGTAATGGTTCGGTAAATCTTACGGTTATCGGCGGCAGTGGTTTTTATAATTTTGTATGGACCCACGGGCCAACCACCGAAGATTTGCTGAACGTACCGGCAGGAAATTATATTGTTACAGTTTCTGACACTAATGGAAACAACATCACCGATACTTTTGCAGTTACCCAACCCGACGAACTGCTGCTGACTGAAAATCATCGGAACGATGATGTTGCTCCCGACCCGACAGGTAGCATCGACATAACAGTTTCGGGCGGAACGATGCCATACAGTTTTGCCTGGGACAGTGGCGAAACCACTGAAGATTTATCAGGGTTAACCGCCGGAATTTATTCGGTTGCAGTGACTGATGCAAACAACTGCTACGTAACCATTGCAGTAACCATAACGCTCGAAACAGTGGTGTATTCAATCAATTGTCCCGACACCTTAAAAGTGTTGTGTTTCGAAGATTTACCGGCTAACCCGTATTTTGACGACTATACCGAATTTACAGCAGCGGGCGGAACTGCATCGAGCGGTTGCGGTATCGACGAAAAATCCTTTGTATTTGCCGGCGAAGAAATTATCGACGGATATTTCTGTTTAAACATGAAACGCAACTACAACGTAACTGACTCGTGCGGCAACGTACTCGAATGTGTTCATGTGGTAGTGGTAAACGATATAATTGCACCGGAACTTTTCCCTGCACCTGCTATTACCGGCATTGTAGGCGATGTGCCAATCCCGTACCTTTATTATGCTGAGTTTGTTGCTGCCGGTGGCAGCTCTACCGATAATTGCGGAATTATCCCGGCTTCTTTCCACTTTGTTTCCGATGTTTCGGATGGCAAAGTAAACCCGACAACCTTTACCCGAACGTACGAAATTGCTGACTATTGTGAGAACATTGCTATCTGCAAACAAATTATCGAAGTTTCGTTCAATCCGGGTTTGTCGCTCAGTTGTCCGCCGCCAATTGCTGTGAGTTGCCCCGAAGATGTGCCGCCATCATATTTAACACTTGCTGCTTTTGTGGCTGCCGGCGGCAGTGCATACACCGACCCGCCTTATACTTTGGTTGTTGCTTCATTCACGCTCGAAGATGAAGTGTCGAATGGAAAAACCTGTCCCGAAATTATTACCCGTACATATTCAATCGAAAACACAAATGGAGATAAAGATTTTTGTGAACAACAGATAATCATTCACGATGTGGAAGCTCCGACTTTGATTTTTACTGAACGTGATGTTGAATGTGGTAACGGACCGTTCTATTACTATAACATTCAACAATTACGTGACAGCAAACGTGCTAAATTCGATGATAACTGCGACTGGCAGAAACTGGATATCGACTTGGTGGCCGAATCGTCAACCGGTATTTGCCCGACAGTTATCAGAAGAACTTACAGGCTGACTGATGACTGTGGAAATTCGGTTACAAAAACAGAAGTTACCACAGTTGATGATACAAAAGCACCTGCTGTTTTTGATACAATACCTGATATTAATAAACCCGATTGTATTTTACCTCCGCCATTGAGAAATTACGAAGAGTTCCGCGGAGCTGGCGGTTTTGTGTTCGACTGCAGCGATTTTATGATGACCTGGCAAAAAGACTCGGCTGATGCTACAGGAATGATTTACCGTTTTTATGCATTCACTGATATTTGCGATAACCAGAGTGTGTACATCCAGAAAATTACGCTCACCGGTATTCAGGTTCCTGTATTTATGCCAATGGGTCCGTTGTGCCTGAACAGTGTGGCTCCGGCTCTCCCGTTAATTTCAGAAAACGGAATAAAGGGAACCTGGAATCCGAAAACAATAAAAACAAATGTACTGGGTAAATTTACCTACACGTTTACTCCCGTTAAGGGTGAATGCGCCGTGGGCGCCACCATCGAAATAGAAATAATACCAAACGTCACACCTGAATTCGCCCCGATTGGCCCGTTCTGTTTTGGCAGCCCGGCGCCACAGCTTCCGCTTGTTTCGAAAAACGGGGTGCGCGGCAGCTGGAGCCCGGCAACAATCAACACAACTGTGGCCGGAATAACAACTTACACTTATATTCCCGATCCTTTCCAGTGCGCTCAGACAGTTACCATGAACATCAGGGTTACTCCTGAAATTGTAATTACCGAAGTGGTGGTGAATACGGGCCCGGAGAACCGCCCCAACGGGTTGATAAACATTACTGTTGCAGGTGGCACAGCGCCATTTGAATATTTGTGGAGCAACGGGGCAACCACCGAAGATATCCGCAATCTGGTTGCCGACGATTACACAGTTACTGTTACCGATACCATGAATTGTATTGCGGTTAAAACGTTTACAATAACTTCTGAAGAAGCCAAAATGACAATGCTTTGTGCAAACAACATCAACCTAGGTTGTGTTGACGAGGTCATTGCTCATCCGCCTTTCAATAGCTTTGACGAATACCTTGCCGGTGGTGGAAGTGTGGTGAGCAACTGCGGCATCGACAGTACTTCATTCCAATTAATTGCCAACGACACTGTGCCCGGTTTATACTGTCTGAACATTGTTCGCTCATATACAATTACCGATTCGTGTGGGATGAAAGACACCTGTCAGCAGTATGTTTTTGTTAACGACACTGAACTGCCGGTTCTGATTTGTCCGGCCGATACAATTGCCGAATGTTTGCCGGCTGTTTTGGGAAGTATTGAAACCATTGATGATTTTGTAGCTGCCGGCGGAATTATTGCTGATAATTGCAGCCTCGATACTGCTTCATTTACAGTAGATAAAATCATAACCGCGTTGGTCGGCGGAAAACAAATTGTTACCACTTTCAGTGTAAAAGACTGGTGCGGAAACGAAAGTACCTGTGTTCAGACCATGATTAGCACCGACACAATTCCACCGGTGGCTGCGTGTATAAGCATTGAGGTTTATCTTGGCGATTCGGGTATTTACCGACCCGACGAAACCGATGTGAAAATAATAACTTCAGGTTCCACTGATAATTGCACACTCCCTGAAAACCTGACGTTTGAACTGATTCCGTCTGAAGTGAATTGTGCTGATGTGGAAAGCGGGGTTGAATTGCTTGTTATTGTGAAAGACGAAGCCGGGAATGTGGACTCCTGCTATGCTCATATTTCTGTAATGGACAGTGTTCCGCCGGTTGCCATCTGCCGCAACGATACGGTTTATATCGACGAAACAGGCCATGCTTCAATCACCGCTGCTCAAATCAACAATGGCTCGTGGGATAACTGTACCGTGGATACACTTTATCTTTCGAAATATGATTTCGATTGCTCCGATGTGGGAGTGAACCAGGTGACACTGACCGTGGTGGATGCCGAAACCCTGCGCGATTCGTGTGTTGCGCTTGTTACAGTGCTCGATACCCTCGGGCCGTATGTAACCTGTAAAGACTCTGTTGTGATTCAGCTTGATGAGAACGCAGAATATACCATACAGGTAAATGAACTCTACCAATCGAGTTATGATGTGTGCGGAATTGATACCATGTTTGTTGAACCGCGCGAACTGAATTGCGACCATATCGGCAAAACAATTATAAAACTTTGGGCCGTTGATGCAAATGGTGATAGCGCCTATTGCGAAAGCCTTGTGACCATTTATGGGAACATAGCGCCAACCGTGGTTGACGACAGTGCCCGCACTGCAGAGAATATTCCGGTGGTGATAGATATTATAACCAACGATTATGATGAAAAGACTTCGATAGATATTTCGACCCTCTCGATTGAAATTAAACCGTTGTGGGGAATCGCAGAAATTGACTCAATCACAGGAGATGTGCTTTATACACCAAATCCGAATTACTCGGGCGTTGACGTTTTGAAGTACCGTATTTGTGATGATGGAATTCCGTGTGACCCAGAATGCGGTAAGGCTTTTGTTTATATTGTGGTTGAACCAACCAATCAGCCACCGGTTGCGGTTGATGATTACTATACGATTGATGATTGTGACATGATCAGCAGCAACAACGTAACGGATAACGATAACGATGAGTCAGGTGATGTGATTTTTAAGCCGGTATTGCTCGACTCAGTAGATCACGGACAAATAACTGTTTATGCCGATGGATCGTTTGACTATATCCCCAACGAAGGTTTTGTGGGTATCGACAGTTTCAAATACGAAATTTATGATGTTGGTATTCCAAGTTTATCGGATACTGCCTGGGTTTATATCGATGTATATTGTACTGAGGAAAATCCCGACCCAATGGAATGCGAACTGTTTGTTCCCGAAGGATTCTCGCCTAATGGCGATGGCATTCACGATTTCTTCCGGGTAATGTGTATTCACCTGTACCCCGATGCAGTGATGCGTATTTTCAACCGCAATGGTAATCTGCTCTGGATGAAGGAAAACTACGGTAACCACGAGGTTTGGGGATCGCATCAGGACGCATGGTGGTGGGGTAACACCGATTACCAGTGGGATCAGGGAACACGGGCTGTTCCAAATCAGCAGGGTAAGATTGTGAAGGTAAGCAACTATGTTTGGGTACTCGATCTGGGTAATGGAGAAATCAGAAATGGAACAGTGATGGTGGCTTATTAGGAAATCTTAATTCAATGCCGTTTAGTTAGTTAAAACAGACTTCGACTACGCTCAGTCTGACAGTCACCCTGAGCGTAGTCGAAGGGTGTTAATAAACCATTCTCTAATAATTCCTGGCTTATCTAAACGACATTAAATCTTAATTTATTGCCAATAGCTATAACGAACAAAGCCGCTGATATCAACGGCTTTGTTCGTTAAATATCCTTTCCGCGAATTGCTTATTTCCTTTGTTTCACAATTTTTCTGATTTCCTCTTTTACCAATGGCCATTGGTGGTCGGGCAGGTTGGCGCCCATTACTTCCACTGTTTTTCCCGAAATCAGTGCGGCAATTTTGCCCGAAGTTTCGAGGTCGTACCCGTTGGTAAGTCCGTAGAAAAATCCTGCTGCATAGCTGTCGCCCGCTCCTGTTGTGTCAATGGCGTTGGCTTTTATGGTTCCCACTTTTAAAACTTCGTCGCCGCGTTTAATGTACGAGCCGTCTTTCCCAACTTTCACAATGGCCAGTTCACACATTTTCGAAATTTCGTAAAGCGCTTCCACAGGTTCTTTTCCGGTTAAGCTTTTGGCTTCCTCTTCGTTGGCAAAAACAATATCCACGTAATTATTAATCAGGTCTTTCAGAAAATCGCGGTTGGCATCAACCACATTATAACTTGCCAGATCAATCGCTACCTTTAATCCTGCCACTTTGGCCATTTCAACCCCGGTTTTTATCAATTCGTGATTAAAAACCAGATAGCCTTCCATGTAAAGATAGTCGTATCCGGCAAACAGTTCAGGTCTGAAATCGGTAGAAGTAAGCTCGGCAGCTGCGCCAAGGTAAGTAGCCATTGTCCGTTCCGAGTCGGGGCTTACAAGTCCCATCACACGGCCGGTTTCGGTAAGGCTGTGCGAAAGGTGGGTTTGAATTCCTTTCTTTTCAAAAGCTTCCTTGAACACTTTGCCCAATTCGTCGTTGCCGGTTTTGCCCATATACCCTCCTTTGCCGCCGATGCCAGCCAGTGTACGCATTGTATTAGCCACCGAACCTCCGGTGGATACCTCGCTTTTTGCGGAGTAAACCGTATCGTATATTTTTTTTGAAAGCGCAGAATCAACCAAAGTCATGCTACCGCGGGGCAAATCAAATTTCTCAAGAACGGTATCGTTCTCCAAAACTGTAATTACATCAACCAACGCGTTTCCAACGCCAAGTACGGCAGGTATTTTTTTATTTTCCATGTGGTGTAAATCGATATTCAGCCTGCAAAGAAAAGAATTTATGATGAAAAATGCGTAAACAAAAACCCCGGGAATGTATAACGCTCCCGGGTTTACAATTGTACGCCGTGCATACTTGTCATTTTGAAGGAGTAAGTCCTTTTTTTGGGTCGGCAGTTACCAACCATTAGCCAAGAGCAAGGGTGTCTAAAGTGAGGTGGAATCTGAAGGAAGCCGACGGCAAAGTCTTGAACCGAGGAACACGAACTACATCAGGCATTTCCAACTGGACGAGTTTGCAATACAAAACGAAGTCCAATAACTACCTTGAGCTGGGGGTTAAACTATGTAAATAGCTGTGCGACAATCTTTTTGTGGACAAAGGTTACATTAGTGAAAAATTCCGTGAGGCACTGGCCCGGCAAGAACTTTACTCGATTACAAAAGGCAAAAGGAACATGAAAAACAAGCTGATGCTGAAAGGCCGGGGGGTGATTGAGTCTGTCATAGATTTATTAAAACATATTTGTGACATTGAACATTCAAGGCACAGAAGCCCGGTAAATGCAATAGTCAACCTAATAGGAGGCCTGTCTGCTTATTCGTTTCTTGACCACAAACCATCTGTCAAAAATAAAAGAAAAAGATTCCGTGATTATTTAACTTTTAACAACCTCCCAATGGTAGCTTAACCCAAAACTCACGTTAAAATAAAGCCTCCCGGAGTAATTTTCCGGGAGGCTTTATTTTGATTACTGATTTTACTCGATTCGTCAGTGAAACCAGACTTTCCCGAGTACTCGGGACTCAGTCTGACAGTCACCCTGAGCGTAGTCGAAGGGTGTTCCAGGTTCGGTTAATTTTGTTTACAGATTACATTGCCGATTCGAACTGTTTCAGAAACCTGACATCGTTTTCGAAGAAGTGGCGGATATCCTTGATACCATAACGAAGCATGGTAATGCGTTCGATTCCCATTCCAAAGGCAAAGCCTGTGTATTTTTTGCTGTCGATGTTGCAGGCTTCGAGCACATTCGGGTCAACCATTCCGCAACCCAGAATTTCGAGCCAGCCGCTGTATTTACACACATTGCAGCCTTTGCCGCCACAAATTGAACAGCTCACATCCATTTCGGCGCTGGGCTCGGTAAACGGGAAATACGATGGGCGCAAACGGATTTGTGTTCCTTCGCCAAACAACTCTTTGGCAAACTGCAACAGCGTTTGTTTCAGGTCGGCAAACGACACATTTTCGTCAACATACAACCCTTCAATCTGGTGGAAAATGCAGTGCGAACGTGCCGAAATGGCTTCGTTGCGAAACACCCGTCCGGGGAAAATCATTCTGATTGGCGGTTGGGTGCGTTCCATTACACGAATCTGAACGCTTGAAGTATGTGTGCGTAACAACACATCGGGATTTTTTTCGATAAAAAAAGTGTCCTGCATGTCGCGCGCCGGGTGTTCGGGCGGAAAGTTCAGCGCCGAAAAAACATGCCAGTCGTCTTCAATTTCAGGGCCTTCGGCAACTGTAAACCCAAGCCGGCCAAAAATTCCGATAATTTCGTTTTTTACCAGCGAAAGGGGGTGGCGTGTTCCGAGTTTTAAGGGTTCGCCGGGCATGGTAAGGTCGATGCTTTGGTCGCTACCTCCTAATTTTTCAAAGGCTTCTTTCAGTGTGTTAATTTTATCGAGTGCAAAGTTTTTCAGCGTGTTAATGGCTTGTCCAACCTCTTTTTTCTGTTCAGGCGAAACGTTTTTAAAATCGTCGAACAACTGGCTGATGCTTCCTTTTTTACTGATAAATTTAAGCCTGAGTTCTTCAACTTCGTCTTTTGTTGAAGCCACTGCTTTCTCAATTTCTTCCTGTAAAGCCTTAATTTTCTCTAACATCTGCGTAGCAATTTTATGAAGGGCAAATGTAAACGAAATTTTTTTATTTGAATTTTATGTGTGCTTTGAAAACAAAACCAGCGAGATTATTTATGTGGAGATAATTTAACCAACCGGTAAACTGAAACTTACTGTTGTTCCGCTACCCGGAGCGCTATCGACCCAAATGAAACCGTTATGTTTTTTTACAAGGTCGCTGCAAAGTATTAAACCCATTCCTGTTCCCTTTTCGTTGGCAGTTCCGGGTTTTGAGTTGATGGTTGAAATATTGAAAAGTTTTGCCTTTTCTTCGGCTGTCATCCCAATCCCTGTGTCGCTCACCGAAACCGTATTTTTATTCCCGGCCGGGGTTAACCTTATTTTTACAATTCCGTTTTCGGGCGAGAATTTAATGGCATTATCAACAAGGTTTCTGAGGATTGTTTTCAGCATCATGTTGTCGGCATAAACAATGTGAGGGACATTCATGTTTTCAGTTTCCAGTTGAATCTTCTTATTCATGGCAACAATTGCATAATCGGCAACTACAGTTTTACAGATTTCGCTGAGGTCTGTGTTAGCGGGGTAAAACGGAAATTTGCCGGCATCGAGCCGTGCCCAGGTGAGCAAATCGTCGAGCAGCCTGAAAATGCTGTGTGCAGAATTGTGTATGTATTTTAAGTAAGTTTTTTGTTCGTTCTGACTGAGCTCGTCAATTTTATCATTCAACAAATCGGTAAATCCGAGTAATGTATTAAACGGACTGCGTAAATCATGTGCCAATACCGAAATAAATCTGTCTTTACTCAGATTCGTTTTTTCAAGTTCCTGGTTCAGTATAAAAATCTCATCGCTTTTGGTTTTCATTTTCAGCCAGTTGATGGCAAGAATGAATAACAAGAAGCTGATAATTATTCCGGCTAAAAAAACAGCAATAACCCTGAATGAAAAATAATCGGGAGTTGACTGGTATTTGGTAAAATGCATTGTCCATGTTTTCCCGTTAAAAACCAGGGGTAATTCAATCGTGTACAAATAAGTTGTTTGTTTGGCCATGCAAATCGAATCGCTGTTAAACAATATTGAGTCGGGATTTATTCCTTCGTTATCGTAAATGGTCAGATTCAGGTTTTCATTTTCCCAATCGCCGATAATGCCAGTAATTAAATCGTTCATTCTGAACGGACTGTAAACCCATCCTGCAAGATATTGTGTTGGATTGTAAAGGGCTGGGGTGGAATAATTTTTAAAAACCGGGACAAACATGATTGTGCCCGGCAATTTTTTTTCATTTGAGTCCTGTATGAGAAAAACTTTATCAGAAATTACAGCGGCATTGCTTTTTTCGGCCAGCATCATAGCATTTTTCCGCACAGGTTCGGCACACCCGTCAAAACCAAAAGCTTTCAGGTTTCGGCCTGAAAACGGTTCAATAAACAAAACCGAGGTATAAAATTCACGCGAGCCTTCAGGTTTCACCTTAAAATCTGCAAATCCTTCAGTTTTTATTAGTTTTTCAAATTGAGCCAACTGTCCGGGCTGAATTTTTTTCACGTACCCGATTCCCTGAATTCCGGGCAATTCGCTCAGTGATTTGTTTTGCGATTGGAAAAGTTTCCATTCGGCGCGGGTAATACTGTCGGAACTGGAAATATAGGCGGCGCAGCTATACAAAACCTGTGCGTTGGCTTTTAGTTGGCTCAGAATTTTGTTTTTGTAGTCCTGACACGTATTTTCAAAAGCTTGCTGGTTAATTAGTTTTAAATCTTTAAATGATAAAATGGTTAATAATTCGGTGAGTAATAAGCCTGCAAGCAACACTAAGTAAGGCAGAATAGATAATTTTTTCATTTGGTTGATTTGGTTAAATTAAATGGATAAAATTTTTATCCACATTGTGTATAGGTTTTATAGTTACGGTATTAAAAGTATAAAAATTTACTGTTCGTTATTCATCCCTGCAACTTATTTTAAAAGAGGTTTGTGCAGCAAAAGTTTTTACCTATTTTTGCAACCGTAAAAAATGGCCCTATAGTTCAAGGGATAGAACGGAAGTTTCCTAAACTTCAAATTCGCGTTCGAGTCGCGGTGGGGCTACAAAAGCTGCTGGTATCCGGCGGCTTTTTTGTTTATTATATGCTGATGTTTTTAAATACGAAATCTCTCTGGTATCAAATTCGGGGATGATTACTATATTCTTATTTAAAGCAAATTCAGTATTGCTGATTTTATATTTCTTAACCCGCGGTTTTTTTTCTCCAATACATTATTTTTGATTTTCGAAATCACGAAACATTACCAATGCGAAAAGCAGTTTTGTTTATACTTTGCGGTTTTCCGCTTTTGTTACAAGCCCAGATTAACAATTACTGGTCGTACAATTTCAACGAAGAGTCTTCGCTTGTTGCGGGTGCAGTGGTTGGCGGGGGAGCGGGCGCATCGGCAATTTTTTATAATCCAGCCATTATTTCCGAAATCAACGTTTCAAAACTCTCGCTGAACGCCAGCTTATTTGCTTATGAAATAAACAATGCAAAAGAAGCTTTAGGCGAAAATTTTGATATGCAATCCACCCGGTTTTATGCAATCCCACGATCCGTTTCATACATGCATAAGCCACGAAACCATCCCAACTGGAATCTGGAGTTTGCATACCTGAATGTGGTAAATACTCAGTTTGGCAGTGTGAACAATATTGAAAAGAATGTTGATATTCTCACCTATCAACCTGGAACTGAACTTTATAATGCATACGTCGATCTACAAACCGATATCCGTACTGATTTTTTTGGAGCAGGTGGATCGATTAAATTGAGCGAAAAATGGTTTGTAGGCTCGAGTATGTTTGTTTCGGTAAATTCGAAATATTCAAGTTACCAGCTCGATATTAATGCTTCCCCAGTAAACGCAACATTTAATGAAACCACTTATTACAACGCACAGCACCAAACCCAGGAAATGATGAAGTTTAATGATTACCGCCTGCTTTGGAAGTTTGGTGTTTTTTACAAACAACCTCGTTTCAGTGCAGGATTAAACATTACAACGCCATCGGTTGGTGGAATTTACAGCGATGGGAAAAAAGTAATGCGAAAGCAAGGTCAGAATAACATTACCAATCCCGATACCGGCGAACCAATGCAAAATTTTCTTACTGTAGATTATGCTGAAAAGAAGCAGATGTCAGTAACAGCAAAATCGCCGCTGGCAATTGCTGTTGGTTGCACTTATTCATCAACCGATGATAAAAGGAAACTTTATGCAACCATGGAATATTTTGCCGGGATTGACTCGTATCGAATGGTTGAAGTAACAGAAGATGATAATCTTGGAGTGGGTTCTATTTTGGAAAATGAGGATTTTTCGGAATGGCTTACCTACATCGACGGAGCCAATCCGGTATTCAATGTGGCCATTGGATATCGGTCTTATTTGAAAGAAAATTTGACCTTGCTTGCAGGTTTTAAAACCGATTTCAACTATAAAATTAAAACAGAACCAGGCAAGGCTAATATTGGTAAATCGATCAAAAGCAATGATGTGAATTATTATCATCTCACTGGCGGGTTAACCTTAAGGATTAGAGGACAGGACATCACTACCGGTTTACAATACACGCTTGGAATGAACAACCAGGCAAAACAAATCGTAAATCTTTCGCGCCCGGTTGAATTTAATTTTGAAGAAATGAGAGCACTGCAAGGAACAAGAACTAATACAGTAAAAACTTTGTACAATTCATTCACCCTTTTGCTGGCAGCTTCGTTTAATTTATATGGCAATGAAAACAAGCCAGAATAGGCACTACACGGGAGTTTTTTCATCGTCAGTGTAGGGCGAAACAAGTTTTCTGCCTCCGTACGGAAACCTTTGCGACATAATATTCAGAATTTCGTTGGCAGTACTTTCAATGGGTTTGTTCGATACATTTATTACAGTAAACCCGCCTTTATCGAAAATAAACATCGAATTTCTGATTTCCTCGCGAACTGCGCGCTCGTCGATATAAGTTTCGTTCTGGTGGTTATTCCACCCCAGTAAACGTTTTTTGCGGTGGGCAATTAGTTGTGAAACAGAAATGTGCAACCCAAAAACTCGCTGCGGATCGACTTTAAAAAGTTCGTCGGGCGGCGCAATTCCATGTACCAGCGGAACATTTGCCACTTTCCAGCCATACATGGCAAGGTAAACGCTGAGTGGTGTTTTGCCTGCCCGCGATACGCCAGTTAAAACGATTTCAGCATTTTCAAGCCTTTCGGGGCTCATCCCGTCGTCGTGCGAGAGTGTGTATTCAATCGATTCAATCCTGTCGAAATACTTGTGGTTTAACTCGCGGTAAAGTCCCGGGTACATCAGCGGTTTTGTTTCGGTAACCTCGTCGAGGTGTTTTGCGAGTTTGTCGAAAAGATCAACCTCGCGCACGCCAAACTCGGTACAATATTGAATTATTTTATCTCTTAAAAAGGTGTTCACCAAGGTGTGTACAACAATTCCGCCATCGGTTTTAGCCCGCGTAACCACATCAAAAATCTCGTCTTCGTTGGTCACGTTTGGAACAATAATTACAGGAATATTATTATTCGGATACTGAATGAGCAACGCCTGAACAACATTGTTCCCCGCCATTCCACGTCCCCCCGAAACCACATAAATGGGTGGTGGAATTTCTTTTCTTATTGTATTCATAGTGACCGTTTTTCTGTAAAACAAATATAACTACCAGTAGTTTGATTGGTATAAAAAATAAAAACCGCTCCCCATCAGAAGAGCAGTTTTAACAAAAATAATAACGGATTGATTACGTGTAAACACAAAACCAAAGTACGTTTTCTTTTGGATGTTCACAAGTTTTGGGTATTTAAGTAATGAGAAAATAAAATGTCATATTTCAATTTCTTCACTCACCCCGAGTTTACCCGATTTACATCGGGTGAACTCGGCCCCTCTCTTTATAAAGAGAGGGGCGAAGCCACCTTGAGGTGGTTTGGGGTGAGTGAAGAAAAATACGGCAATAAATACATCTTATTACTTAGTTTTTTACTTTGTGAATACTTTGATGGAGCCATTTTAAAGCTACACTGAATCAGTTCACTTCATCTGCTTTATTGGTTTTATCACCACTTCGTCTTCACGCATCGGACAAATGGAAATTTCGCATCCGGTACAGGCAAAACAGTTGCTGCAAGCGCGTGGTAAATAGAGATTCGAGAATTTAAAACCATATTTTTTGCAGTTGTAAAAATCTCTGCACGTTTGGTAATCATCTTACGAACTGTTTAACCAGTTTTAAAACACCAAAAACGACAACCAGCGTAAAAATAATTGCCGCACCCGACGGAATATCGAGCATCCACGAAATGATTAACCCCGAAACTGAGCCGACAAAGGCAAATACAGTGGAAAGCAACAGCAGCTTCTTAAAATCGCTGGTAAACAGGTTGGCTGTAGCTTGCGGAATGGTCAGCAGCGAAAGTATCAGTATAATTCCGACAACCCTGATATTAAGCACCACTGTAAGTGCAATAAGTGTGATAATAATGTAATTAAAAAGCGTAACCGGTAGTCCGGCGGTTCTGGCAAATTCCTCGTCGAAAGCGATGTATAATATTGGCTTAAAGAATATCAGAAATACAGCAAGAACAATTGTTACAAGAAAAAACATCCACCAAAGTTCGCTCTTGGTAACCGTGAGTATGTTTCCGAAAAGATAACTCATCAGGTTTGGGGTGTAGCCGGGGGTAAGAAAAACAAAGATTATCCCGAGCGCCATCCCGAGCGACCACCAGATGGCAATCGACGAATCTTCGCGAATTTCGGCCACCTTTGTAAAAAATTGTATGCCCAATGCTGAAAAAATGGCAAAAAGTACTGCCCCTAATAACGGGTTAAATCCCAGGAAAAAGGCAAGGCCGATGCCGCCAAACGAAGCGTGGGTTATTCCGCCACTGATAAAAACAATGCGTTTTGCCACAACATAACCACCAATGATGCCACAAGAAATGCTTGCAAAAATCGCTGACAAAAAGGCTTTTACAAAAAAATCATATTGAAGTAATTCGATAGGTGAGTTCATAAAATGTGATTTTTTAAAACCCGGTGAGGCACTTTACCATGAGAAATAAGTTGTATGGGACAGTTGTACTCGTCAAGCTGCTCCTGAGTGATTTTATTGTCGGAATGATAATGTAACCTGCCGTTTACACAGGCAATGGTTTTTACATACCCTGCAATGGTTCCAACATCATGCGAAACCAGGATGATGGTCATATTTTCGTTTAGTTTTCTTAATTTTTCGTACAATTCGCCTTCAAAACGGTTGTCAACAAAAGTATCGGGTTCGTCTAAAATCAGGATTTTTGGGTTGCTGATGATGGCCCTGCACAAAAAAACCCGCTGCATTTGCCCACCCGAAAGTTCGCCGATGGCTTTGTTGCTGATTTCTATTATCCCGGTTTCAGCAAGTAAATCGTTAACTCTCTGTTTTGTTTTCTCCTTTGATTCTTTGGTCAAACTCATCATCAACCCCGATTTTACCACATCAAAAACTGTGATAGGAAACCGGCGATCGATGTTTTTTACCTGCGGCAGATAGCCAATCGGTTTTTTCTGAAAATTTATGTCGCTTCTGAAAGTTATTTTTCCCTCAAAAGGCTGAATCAGCCCAAGAATAGCTTTTAAAAGCGAAGTTTTTCCACCTCCGTTCGGGCCGATAACTCCAATAAAATCGTTATCAAATATCTGAAGATTGACGTTGGACAGCACTGGTTTCCGGTCATATCCAACAGTCATGTTTTCGATATGAATTAAAGGTTGCATTACAAATTACTGATAATTGTTTGTGTCATTTCACGTAAATTTTCTGACCAGTCGGGACTGAGCGGATGTACCTGAACCACCTCGCCGCCGGTTTCTTCGGCAAAAACCCGGGCATGTTCACGGTCGAGTTCACCCTGGATATAAACCACTTTGATGTTTTCGTGTCGGGCTAAATCAATCAATTCGGTCATTCGTTGCGGAGTGGGTTCTTTTCCTCCCGATTCGAGTGAAAGCTGTTCAATTCCGTAATCGCGGGCAAAATAGGAGAGGCTCGGGTGAAATGTGATAATTTTTTTTCCGGTAAAAGGTACCAGTTTGTTGCGAATTTCAGCATCAAGTGAATCGATTTCGGCGATAAACGTTTTGTAGTTGGCCTCGTATTTTTCTTTTTCGGGCGGATTGATAGCCGAAACTTCGGTCAGTATTTTAGCCGCCATCTGCTTTACGAGCGCGGGCGAGAGCCAAATGTGAGGGTCAACACCTGTAAGAATTGTTTTCCCGCCTTCGGTGGTTCTGTTGGCTGCAATCAGGTCAAGTCCTTCCGATAAATCAACCACTTTCATGGCTGGGTTGGCTGCAATTATTTTGTCTCTCCACGAAAGCTCGAACCCGATATAACCCATTCTGAACCAGATTGCAGTTTGCACTATTCCGGCCATTTGCGATGGTAATAAGGAATAGGCAGCAGGACTGGTTCCTGGTGGTAAAAGAACATTGACAGTAAAATCGTTGCCGGCAATTTTTTCAATAAAGGTTTTTTGAGGCAGAATACTTACAGTAATGTTTTTTGTTGAGTTTTCAACAGTCGCTTTTTTTTGCCCGCATCCGGCAATTATCAATGCTATTGAAAGAATCAGGATAAGATTTTTCATACTCAATTTAAAATTGTTTTTCAATGTATGCAATCGTGTTTATGTTCGTTGGTGCCTTCTTTTGGCGGAACGGGGTCGTAACCCGAAGTTCCCCACGGATGACAGCGCGAAATCCGTTTTGTGGCAAGCCAGAATCCTTTAAATGGCCCATGAATTTTTACCGCTTGTAAAGCATATTCAGAGCAAGTGGGGTAGTGGCGGCACGACGCCGGTGTAAATGGAGAAATGGCATATTTGTATATGTAAACCGGCACCAGCAACACCCATCCAATCAATTTGTATATGGTTTTTACAATACATTGCATAACTGCAAATTTATAATTTAAACCGGAGTTCAATAAAATATAACTGCAATTCATAACTGGTGATTTGAATTCAGCCTGATTGGCAATATATTTTTAAATTTGCCTCCATTCAGCAAAAACAAAAAATACAAATGGAAAATAAAGTGGCAGTTGGTGTCGATATTGGCGGAACCAACACGGTTATCGGCATTGTTGACCAGAATGGAGCTGTGATTTTGAAAACCAACATTACGACACCTGCTCATGGTAATTTTGAACGATATATTGCCGACCTTTCGGATACCATTAAAAAGCTGATTTCTGATGCTAATAAGCAGGTTAAAAATCTGAAAGTGATGGGAATCGGAGTCGGAGCTCCCATTGGAAATTACCACACCGGAACCATCGATTTTGCCACCAACCTATCGTTTAAAGGACGATTGCCGGTTGTCGATTCGGTTCGTCGCCATTTCTCAGAAATGCCTGTTATTGTGTTAACCAACGATGCCAATGCAGCTGCCATGGGAGAAATGATGTATGGCGGTGCAAAAGGAATGCGCGATTTTGTGATGTTTACCCTCGGAACTGGTGTTGGAAGCGGTATCGTTGCCAACGGCGATCTGGTTATTGGAGCTGACGGGTTGGCCGGTGAAATTGGCCACTCAGTATTGATTCCCGGCGGAAGACTTTGTAGCTGCGGTTTTTCAGGCCACCTCGAAGCATACTGTTCAGCTCCGGGCATGAAAAATACAGCCATTGAACTTTTGAAACAGGATGATAACGCCGAAAGTTTACTAGCTAAAAAATCTTTTGCCGACCTCGATTCGAAAATGATTTTTGAAGCTGCCAAACAGGGCGATAAAATTGCACTAGAAGTTTTTGAAAAAACCGGCGAATGGCTGGGAATGGGGCTGGCCAACACGGTTTATCACCTGAGTCCCGCAGCAATTTTTCTTTTTGGGGGGCCAACCGCTGCGGGTGATTTGCTGTTTAATCCAACAAAAGCCAGCATGGAAAAAAACCTGCTTTCGATTTACAAAAACAAAATTGAAATTCTTCCTTCAAAGCTAAATCCCGGCGATGCGGCTATTACTGGTGCAAGCGCCATGGTATGGAAAGAGCTGGGGAAATAACCTGTTTGTATCGAAGGATTCGGGCAACACGGAAACTTATATCCCGCAGCCGCTGGTACGAAAATTCGCTGGGCAGCGAGCGTAGTTCGCTGGTGTACGCTTTGCGGATTGAGGAAGACTGGCGCGAAGTGTAATCAAAAAAATACACCGATTCGTATTGGGGAATTTACCCGAAAACCGACTGGAATTATGCACTTTCGAAAGACCTACCGAAAAATTCAGATATGGAAGTTGAAGTAGCCGAGCCCATTGCCGAAAACCATGGAATATTGCCAATGCACCCATCACGGTGAAAGCCAAAGGAATGCAGGTTCCATTCTGGCAAATCGAAAGAAACTCGGCAGGAAAATTGCCGGTTCAGTCGTGACCACCCCGCAAAATGGGGGGTGAGGAAGAAATTGTGCTGATTCCGTATGGCTGCACAACACTGCGGATTTCGGAGTTTCCGGTGTATTGACAAAAAGTCCCCCACCGGAGGATTTAGGGGGCTTCTATTTTAATTTTTACCGGCTCAACCAAATACTGGCTGGTATCTTTTAGTTGTTGTATTTTACGGACAACTTCCATTCCTGAAATTACACGGCCAAAAACGGCAAAACCTTGTCCGTCGATATTGCGCATTCCCCCAAAATCAAGTGAAGGCTGGTCGCCGACACAAATAAAAAATTCGGTGCTGGCAGTTCCCGGCTCATTTCGTGCCATCGAAAGTGCGCCGTTGGTATGTTTCAACCCGGTTTGCTGTGTGGTTTCGTGAATGATGGGCGGGTATTTTTCAATCAGCTTGTCATCGTACAATCCACCCTGAATGACTTCGATTTTCACTTTGCTTTTGGGTTGGTTGTTGGGCCGAACAACGCGATAAAACAGTGCATTTTCAAAGGTTCTGTTTTTTACATGGTTCAGGAAATTCAACGCAGTCGCCGGCGCATGAACCGTATCTATTTCGCAGACAATTACGCCCAGCGAAGTTTTGAAAATGGTTTTGGGGAGTTGTTGGGCATAAATATTTGTAAAGAATAAAATGTAGACAAACAGAAAGGCAAATCTTGGTTTCATCGGTTTTATGTTTTGAATGGTCAAAAATAGCAAGGTTATTTGTTTTGCAGGCTGCAAGCCTGATTCATTTTAGCCCGGTGGCAGAGCCCCGGGATTTGAAAATCAAAATTCCAAAGCGCCCTGAAAGGGCAGATTAATATTTTCATTTCCTGTTTTATCAATCTTCTTTTCAGAATCTTTTCTATTTTCAGCCCCACTAAAAAAAGCACAATGAAGAAATTGCACATCATTTTTATTTTTCTGCTGATTTCGGTAAATACCTTTGCCCAGCTTTCGCAATTCGATGAATTTCTGAATGCACAATCGCAGTTCAAAGAAATTAAAGTTATCCCGGGAAACGATTTCTTTACAAAAACTTACCAGATTATGGTTCGTCAGCCGCTTGACCATAACGACACCACCAAAGGTTTTTTCCTGCAACGTGTTTTTGTGGCCGACAAAGGCAAAACAAATCCGGTGGTTTTAGGCACCGAAGGTTATGGAGCCAATTATGCAGCCATGCCTCGCTACATCAACGAGTTATGCACCATGTTGAACGCCAACCAGATTACGGTTGAACACCGATATTTTGGGAACTCGTGCCCCAGTCCGCTCAATTGGGATTACCTGACTGTGAAAAATGCCAATGCCGACCATCATGCCGTGGTGCAAATCTTCGAAAAATATTACGCCGGGAAATGGGTGAATACCGGCATCAGCAAAGGCGGACAAACCGCGGTTTATCACCGTGCATTTTACCCCGACGATGTGGATGTAACCGTTGCTTACGTTGGGCCGCTGAATTTCGGGGTTGAAGATGGGCGACACGAACCCTTCATCCGCAATGTTCCGGGAACTCCTGAACAGCGCAAAATGATTCAAAACTTTCAGCTTGAGGTGTTGAAAAACCGTGACCAGATAATGCCTAAACTCGAAAGATTTATTGCCGAAAAGAAATTTACTTTCCGAATTCCGCACGATGCTGTGCTTGATTATTGTGTTCTTGAATACCCGTTTGCGTTGTGGCAGTGGGGCCGTTTGACCGATAGAGTTCCCACAACCGGAGTTGGCGTCGATTCACTTTTCAACCATCTGATAGCCGTTTCCGATCCTTCCTATTTTTCAATCGAAGACCAGGAAAACATCAAAACATTTTTTGTGCAAGCCGCCCGCGAACTCGGTTATTATGGATACGACTGGAAGCCTTTGAAAAAACACCTGTCGATTAAAAATGCAGAAAAGTATTTACCGGAAATATTTCTGCCCTCGGACCTGAAAATAAAATACAGTAAAAAATCATCAAAAGAAGTCAGCAAATTCATGAAGAAAACAGATGAGCCGATTTTGCTGATTTATGGTCAGTGGGATCCGTGGAGTGCAACGGCTTTCGATGTGTACAGGCCGAACCAGGTCAAAGTAGTGAAAGCCGGCGGAAACCATTCGACGCGTATCAAAAACCTGCCTGCCGAACAGCAGCAACTGGTTAAAGAAAAATTGGAAACATGGCTGGGGGTTCCGGTGAGTTTGAATTAGAACGATCGGGAATTTTCTGATTCAGAATCCATAGATTTCTCACCCTCGTACCTTGGGTTACCAATGACAGATTTTGGTTTTGGGACATTGACTTTCTAAGTCAATGATTTATTGTCGGACTTGGAAAGTCCGACTCCCTGCTGCAATCTACTCATTATGAGAATAAATTGAGTAGTGACGCGAAATGACATAAAAAAATGCACCGTTTTCGAGGTGCATTTTAATTATATGGGATACTACGATTTACACGATATCCGGAACAACATACGGAACCCTGTAATTGCGGGTAAGCAATTTGTCGGCTTCAGGGTCGTTCACAAATCTTTCCGAAGCCGGATCGAATGTTAAAACTCTTCCCATGCGATACGCGATGTTTCCAAGATGTGCCAGACCTGAGGCGAGGTGCGCTGTTTCAATCGGGCCATTCAACAAGATTTTATCGTGAGCGCGAACTGCCTTAATCCAGTTTTTAAAGTGTTCGTCGGTACCACCATCGCCGCGTTCCATTTCCGATTTCGCGATAGAACCATCATCGCCACCTTTATCTTTTTCACGTTTCTGCCCCATGTAGAACTGGTATTTATCGTAACCGTTAACCACCAGGATTCCTTTTTCGCCATAGAAAATATTACCAACTGTCACACCTTCTTCGGTGTTGGTGCACCACGGACGAACTTCAAACTGAATGATCTTGTCTTCTTCGGGATAATGATAAATAGATGTTAGGACTTCGGGTGTTTCCTTGGCATCGTTAAAAACAAATTTACCTCCCATCGAGGTAATTTTTGTTGGCAACCCAACATTCAATCCCCACATACAAAGGTCGGTTTCGTGAATTCCCTGGTTGCCCACATCGCCATTACCATACTCAAAAGTCCAGTGCCAGTTGTAATGTACAATGTTGCGGCTGAACGGACGCTTAGCTGCCGGACCAACCCACAAATCATAATCAAGTCCTTCAGGGACTGGCTCAAAACCTTTGTTACCAATATCGACTCTCCAGCGGAAAACAAGTCCGCGTGACATATAAACCCGGCCTATGTAACCTTCGTGCATCATTTTAACCGCTTCACGCACCGATGGAGAACTGCGCAACTGTACACCGTGCTGAACAATACGGTCGTATTTCTGTGCAGCTTCCACCATTTTGCGCCCTTCGTAAATATTGTGCGAACCCGGTTTTTCAACGTAGCAGTCTTTGCCAGCCTGACAAGCCCAGATTACTGCCAGCGAATGCCAGTGATTCGGCGTGGCAATACTCACAACATCAATATCCTTGTTGTCATAAATTTTACGCAGGTCCTGTTCCAGCGCCACATCTTTGCCATATTTATCCTTGAAATCTTTCTGACGTTGTTTCAGCACATTCATGTCAGGGTCGCATAAATGAGTGATGGCAACATTGTCCTGTACCATCAGGCTCGAAATATGGCTTTTGCCCCTTCCGTTAACACCTAGAACAGCAGCATTGATGCGGTCGTTGGCACCAAATGCATGGGCAGGAATAATGGATGGAATGGAAATTACAGCGGTAGCAGCTGCTGTATTTTTCAGAAAACTCCTTCGCGATTGATTTTTACTCATCTCAGTTATATTAAAGTTTATATTGATTTATCATTGCTAAATCCGGCTTACAGCATGAAATACAGCATCGTCGGTTTATTTAATGGTGTTAAAAGTAAGAAAATATCCGACACCTACTTTCGGTAAATTTTGTTAATAATGATGGAATTTTTCAATGGTGTTGGATTATCGGGAAAAGTGTTTATCTTTGTCCCTCGTTAGAGAAGATATTTCGATTTGAAATAGAAAATATATTGCGGGATGGAGCAGTTGGCAGCTCGTTGGGCTCATAACCCAAAGGTCGTAGGTTCAAGTCCTGCTCCCGCTACTTTTAAAAACAATAATGGCCTGTAAATTAAATATTTGCAGGCTTTTTTGTTTTTCGCCGGGACACATTTGGGACACAATGCTATAATTTTCTGTTTTCGACATATAACAGATGGAGTTATTCAAGCTAAAAAACTGATTTCTTATAGTCTTCCATACACCTCAACAACCGATTGGCAAGAAAGTCGTTTGCATCTTTTAGCTCGTCATAAATTAACAAAGCCTCATGGATATATTTCGCTTTCTTTTCTTTCCCCCAATGCGATGGCGGTGGCTGAAGGTTGGTTATTCTATCTGCAAGTTTCACTGCCCATACTTCATTGGGTAATTCCTTAATTCGTTTAAGGCTGTCGGCCATTTGTAATTCTGCTGGTAATTCATTGTTTTTTGTTAAAGCAAAAACCGCTTCAGCAATATCAATACCGAAAATCTCTCTTAACTCGTCAAAGGTTGTGTAAGTATCTTCTATTGTATCGTGTAACAATGCAATTTGGACAGCAAAACCAGTGTTGAAATTATCTGACTGAGCACCTGCAATCATTATTTCCATTGCCACGTTGCTCAAATGAACAACATAGGGGAGATTTGTTCCAGGCACTTTTTGTTCCATTTCAGAATGTTTGGATGATGCAAAATTTATAGCTCTTTGATAAAGCCACTGAGTATCGCTCTGTTTTTGTAATTTCTTACAAATTGATTCAGCTATTTCTTTCACATACTTTCTTGCAGAGAATATTTCACCATTGTCATTATTGGATAATCCGACGCAAACCCTGCCACTGATTCCGATGAAAGGCTGCCAGTGATT
>DYSZ01000041.1 GCA_020726265.1 Draconibacterium orientale | reverse complement strand
TGCCCGTTTGGGGCATGTTTTCTTTTACGGCTGGGATTATTATTCGCAAAATCCGGCAGAGATTTTTATGGTTTGGCATGGCGGCTTGGCCAGTCATGGCGGAACGTTAGGGATTTTGATTGCGTTAATCATTCATTCAAAACTGATTACCAAACGTTCGGTTTTGTGGACTGTGGACAGAATTGTTGTTCCAACAGCACTTGTAGCTACATTTATCCGGTTTGGAAACCTGATGAATTCTGAAATTTATGGCATTCAAACCACATTGCCCTGGGGTTTTATTTTCGAACGTAATGGCGAAACTGTGGCCAAACATCCAACCCAGATTTATGAGGCGCTGGTTTACCTGTTCACCTTTGTTTTGCTGATGTTTCTTTATATCAAAACAAGAATCAGGTACAAGGAAGGACTCTTATTTGGTATTTTCTTTATTCTGGTTTTTGGTTCCCGGTTTTTAATCGAATATATCAAAGAAGACCAGGAAGCATTTGAAGCCGGAATGGCTCTAAATATGGGTCAATGGCTGAGTATTCCGTTTGTTGTTGCAGGTGTGATACTCGCGGTAAGGGCGATAAAACTGCCCGAAAAGATATACACGAATAAATAGTAATACAGAAGCCGGATGATGTGCTAAACCATTTTGTCCAGTTTTTGTAAATTCGAAGTTATAACAAAAGAACCCTGAAATCATAATCTGATTTCAGGGTTCTTTTTTAGTTGAAAATACGTATTCCAAAATAAATATTGCGGGGTTCGGCAGGTCCGTAAATATACCCGCTGTCGCGGTATTTTCCAGAGTCAAAATCGTTTTGGTATTGGTTGAAAATATTTCCGATTCCACCAAAAAATTCCACCGACGAATCAAGCCGTGGTGCATTCAGTGTGTATGAAATTTTAATGTTTGTTTCAAAAAAAGAAGGTGACTCAGCAAGAATATCATTCTGAACTGTTCCCTGGTTTCCGGGTACACCGTAATGCGGAATCAGCATCGAGCCAGTATATATTCCCGATAATACAGTTTTAAACTTTTCGGTAGGCGACCAGGTTAAAGTATAATATCCATACGAGTTCGGGGTTCGCAGATAATCTTTGCTGCCAGGCAACTCCTCCGACCATTTTACAGGTTCGTCATACAAACTTTTTTGCAATGTTACCCCGGTTTCAGCCTGTAATATCCGGTTGAAATTAGCCCGCAATTCAAGCGTGGTTCCCATAACCTGGCTATTACCACCATTTTGTTTTTGCATAATTGAATTTCCCTTGTCATCGGTACCCGTTTCTTCAAGAATAAAAGCATCTTTCAACCGGGTATAAAATCCATCGAGCGTAAATCCGGAAATGTATTTTTCACTCGCTTTGTCCCAGTTTACTGATGTACTCCAGCTTTGCGAGCGCTCTTCTTTCAGGTTGTCGGCAAGTTCAACGGTTTGAATACCTCCACCGGCAAAAGCAATGTGCATGTCCGAGTCGAAAGCCTGCGGCGCCCTGAACCCGGTTGACCATGATAACCTGAACTGCGCATTTGTGGTGGGTTTCAGCAGAAATGATACCCGCGGGTTAAAAATCATATTATCAACAAAGTTGTGTTTGTCGGCTCTTATACCGGTGAGTAACGTCATTCTTGTATTAATTGCCCAGTCGCTTTGCAAAAAAGTTCCGAAATTCTTGGTTGTCTGATCGGTGAGGTAGTTGTATGTTTTAATCTCATCAAAAACATCATCGAAAATGTATTCGGCTCCCAGCGTAAAAACATTGGTTCCTTCAAGAAATTCATTAACAGTGCGGTTTACCTGGGTTCCGACCTGAATTGTATAGTTTGCAGAAGTTCCGTATGGAGGATTATTGTTGTACTCCTGTTTCTCTGAAGGTTCGTCGGGCGAAATTCCTGTAAAGTGTTTTCTGTCGGTGTTTTGACTCGCCACATACAGCGCTAAAGTAGTCAGGTTGTTATCGCTGGTGAGTTCGTAGTCGATTCCACCTGTTAAAATGTTATGTATCCGTTCTTCCGATTGCTCAGCCAAATAAGCAGCTTTGTCAACCATTTCACCACCATACCTGTATTCGTGCAAGCTGGAAAAATTGGCTTCGAGTTTTTGGTTTTCATTTAATTTGAAAAATGAATTGACACCAAACGAGTTGTTGTAGAGTTTTGGCAGTTCTGAAAAATTATCTCTATTTGAATCAAACCAATCGCGATTTCGGTACGAAGTATATAAAGCCATTCCAGCATTTCTTTTTTGCGAAAGTGCAGTGAGTGTTCCGTTTACCGAAAAATCGTTGGCACTTCCACCGACCACCGATTGGTTTAGACCAACCTTGTATGAATTTCGTTGAGGCATGCGAGTCATAATATTAACCGTTCCGCCAATGGCACTCGAACCGTACAATGCCGAAGCGCCTCCGCGAACAATTTCAATCCGTTCCACCATTTCGGTGGGCATCTGCTCCAATCCGTATAACCCGGTGAGCGGACTGAAAACTGATCTGCTGTTAACCAGAATCTGACTGTAAGCTCCTCCCAATCCGTTCATTCTGAGTTGAGAATAATTACAGGTCTGGCAATCGGTTTCCATGCGAAGTCCTGGTTGAAAATTAAGCGATTCGGAAACGGTTTGCGCCGCAATGTTTTCAATCGATTTTGAATCCATTACCGCAACAATTACTGCACTTTCGGTTTGGCGTTTAAAGGTTTTTGTGCCGGTAATCACCACTTCATCCACTTTAATAAAGTCCTCTTCGAGGTCGAATTTCACTTCGAGTGTTTGGTCAGGCTTAAGTTCAACTTCTTTTTTCTGAGTTTTGTACCCAATCATTTTGGCCACAATTACATGTCTTCCAATCGGCAGGTCAACCAGAATGTAATGTCCGGTAATATCAGTAGCTGTGCCTATTGTAGTGTTTGCGATATATATATTTACGAATGGAATATGTTCGCCTTTCGAAACTACATGGCCCGTAATAACGGCATCGTTACCATGTTGTGCAGTAACCCCCAATTGCAGAAAAACCAGAAAAACTATTAATATTAAAAAAGTTTTCATTTCGATATTGAATTTAAAGTATGTACAGATGTAAAAAATTGCGGGGTAAAATTATTTAAAATAATTCTAAATAACAAAGTAATAATTTGTTTTGGCCCTAAATACTGCATTTCGTAGTTGCTTTCTCAACCATTCATATAAAATATTGTTAATATTGAAAAATAAGATTTTGAGGTATTTTGTTCTGACGGTTGAAATGATTTATTTTGCGCCAAATCAGAAAATTTAAAAAGAAATAAGATGCTTGAAATTGGAAAATATTCGATGGTTACATTAACCTATGATTTACACATTGATGACGAAAATGGTGAATTGGTGGAACAGGCTACTGATACACAGCCACTTGAATTTTTATATGGTGCAGGTGCTATGCTACCTAAATTTGAGTCTCAGCTTGCAGGTTTGAGTGAAGGTCAGCCATTTACCATCAGGTTGGGAATGAAAGATGCTTATGGTGATGTGAATGAAGATGCTATTGTCGAGTTACCTAAACACGTTTTTATTGTTGGTGGTAATTTCGATGAGGAACTGGTGAAAATTGGCAACACAGTGCCAATGATGAGCAGCAACGGTCAACGGCTAAATGGCCTTGTGATTGAAGTGAATGACGAAGTGGTTACCATGGATTTTAATCACCCGCTTGCAGGTGAAGACCTGTACTTTGCTGGAAAAGTGATTGGTGTCAGGGAAGCTTCGGATGAAGAAGTAGCCGGAATTCTTTCAGGTGGAAGTGGAGGTTGCGGTTGCGGAAGCGGTGGTTGTGGCTCGGGCTGCGACGACGACTCCTGCGATAGCGATCATTCGCACGGTGGATGCGGCTGCGGCAGTTAACCGACATTTTGTATATTAATTACATTTAATTATTTTAACCTCGTTTTCTGAAATACACAGAAAACGAGGTTTTTTATTTATCATGAATACATTTGGACAGATTTTCAGGCTTACCTCTTTTGGTGAGTCACACGGACGTGGAATTGGAGGAATTATAGATGGCTGCCCGGCCGGAGTCGTACTTGATGTTGAACAAATTCAGGCTGAACTGGCAAGACGAAAACCAGGCCAGTCGAAAATTACCACACAGCGTCAGGAGCCAGACCAGGTTGAGTTTCTTTCTGGAATTTTTGAAGGAAAAACACAGGGAACACCAATTGCTTTTGCCGTTTGGAATAAAGATCAGCACTCGGCTGATTATAACGACCTGAAAAATATTTACCGCCCATCTCATGCCGATTTTACTTATATGCAAAAATATGGAACCCGCGATCATCGTGGCGGGGGCCGTTCATCAGCGCGCGAAACCATTGCACGCGTGGTTGCTGGTGCGATTGCCAAACAAATTCTGGACAAAGCTGGAGTGAAAATTCAGGCATTTGTTTCGCAGGTAGGTGAAGTGAAACTTGAAAAGCATTACGCAGAACTTGATCTTTCGCAAACCGAATCGAATATTGTCCGTTGCCCCGATGCTGAAACCGCAGAGAAAATGATTGACCGCATTATGCAGGCAGGAAATGACAAAGACACTGTGGGCGGTGTTATTACAGGCATTGTTACCGGTGTACCTGCCGGTTGGGGCGAACCAGTATTTAATAAATTGCACGCAAGTCTGGGTTTCGCCATGCTGGGAATTAACGCAGTAAAAGGTTTTGAGTATGGTTCAGGATTTGAAGGAACAAAACTCAGCGGCTCGCAGCATAACGATGTTTTTATTCAAACTGAAAATGGAATCCGAACAAAAACCAACCACTCAGGGGGAATTCAGGGTGGAATTTCAAACGGAGAGGACATTTATTTCAGGGTGGCCTTTAAACCCATCGCCACATTGTTAAAAGAACAACAAACCATCGATATTGATAACAACCCGACAACAATTAATCCTAAAGGAAGACACGATCCCTGTGTTTTGCCAAGGGCAGTTCCTATTGTTGAAGCCATGGCAGCGCTGGTACTGGTTGATCATTATTTACTCAATAAACTAAACTCAATTTAACATGCCCAGAAAAAAACGTAACAGGAGAATTCAAGTACCCCCGGTAATAAAAGGTTTGTCGGTGTATGGTATCAGGGGGCGAAAAACCAATGAAGTAATACTGCACATCGAAGAGTATGAAACCATCAGGTTGCTCGATTACCAAAACATGACACAAGAGGAAGCTGCCGTGTTGATGGACGTATCAAGGCCAACGCTTACGCGTATTTATGAAGAAGCCCGTAATAAGGTAGCTACTGCCTTTGTTGAAGGTCGTGACATTATTTTCAGGGGTGGTGATTTTTATTTTGATACTAACTGGTACAAATGTGGTTCATGCCAGGCAAGTTTCAGTGATTATGGCGAGACAGTTACAAATTGTCCGGTTTGCCAGGCTGAACCAGTTGTTTCGCTCAACGAATTTTATAAAAGTAAGTAGTACTGACTAAAAAAAAAGCCACCGGGTCATTACCCGGTGGCATCCAATTAGTTGTGATAAAACCAGAGCCCTAGTACACTAGGTGATGCAAATTACAAATTATTGAAATACAAGTCAAGCCCCCGCTAGTTTTAGCAGGCAGCATTTTTCCCATTCACTCATTTTTTTTCATAGATTTATTTTAAAATATTATGATTCAATCTTTTGTAAGAATTGAAAACACAGGGTTTTCTTTATTTTATTTCACGTTTATTTGTCCCTAATTTTAAAAAGTTAAAATTTGTTTTTTCTGGTTTTTGTATCAGGTTTAGCCAAAAATTCAATTCAAAGAACAATATTGTTTGAAATTGAACCGATAATAAAATGACAATAACATTGAAATGAATACATTTGCAGCCAAATTTTTTTTGTAATGAAAATCAGAAAACTTCTTCGCATTTTGCACCGTGATTTTGGCTATTTTATTGTCGGAATGACTATTGTTTACGGTCTTTCCGGAATTTATCTCAATCACCGTCACGATTTCAATCCTGATTACAAAATATTAATTACAGAATTTCAAACCAGCTTACCCGGGTTGGATGTACTCACTGTGAACGATTTAAAATCGGTGTTGAAAGAAGTGGATGAAGAAGTGGTTTATAAAAAGCACTATATTAATAATGAAGGTGATATAAAAATATTTATAGAAAACGGTGAAGCAGTTATCGATCCGAATACAGGTGAAGGCGTTCTTCAGTATTTGCAACGCCGCCCTTTGCTTTTTCCGCTGAATAAACTGCATCGCGCTTCAATCGGACCAGTTTGGAAATGGGTAAGCGATTCGATGGCTGTAATTTTGATCTTTGTTGCGGTTTCGGGTTTGTTTTTATTAAAAGGAAAACGTGGATTTGGCCGGTGGGGTTGGTGGCTGATGGTTGCCGGAATTGTTGTACCTTTGGTTTTTATCATGATTTATGTATAATTTAAACTGTATTTGTATGAAAAATGTATTATTCTTTTTTATGATTGTATTCTTTATTACCAGCTGTGGTAACGCATCAAAAAAGCAACAGGATGCTGAACAGGCAAAAGTGGTTCTTACTATCGATCAGATGTATGAACAGGCAGCTGAACTTGCCGACAAGGAAGTGGTTGTGAAAGGTACTGTTTACCATGTTTGTAAAGAAAGCGGCGCCCGTTGTTTTCTGATGGGGAGCAACGAAAATATCAACATCAGGGTAGAAGCCGGTGAAAAAATTGGCGCTTTTACCCAGGAACAATTGGGCAGTGAACTGGAAATTACTGGTATCCTGAAGGTGGTGAAAACAGAAGCTGATGCCCATAATCCTGCAAAAGAACATGGTAAGGAAGGTGAATCAGGTGATTCATTAGCCGATGTGACTCACGAAGTAATTGCTGCTGCCATTGATTCTGTTGAAGTAGTTTATTTTATAGAAGGTTTAGCCGTGAAAGAAATTCCCGCAGCAACCGAAAAACAATAAAAGAAACGGAGGGTTTAGCCCTCCGTTTTTATTTCTTTACTTCATCTGGAATAAATATCATCGAAACCGAATTCACACAATGCCGTGTGTTTTTCGGTGTAAACCCCTCACCATAAAAAACATGGCCCAAATGGCCACCGCATTTCGTGCAGGTAATCTCCGTTCTTCGTCCATCTGCATCCAATGTTTTTGTTACAGCTCCCTTTATTTCATCATCGAAACTGGGCCAGCCACATTCCGAATTAAATTTGGTATCAGATTTATACAAAGCCTCACCACATTGTTTGCAGGTGTAAGTGCCTTTGCCTTTAAAATCGGTGTATTCTCCTGTAAACGGCCGTTCCGTTCCTTTTTCGTGTATTACATGCTGCTCAAAATCAGTAAGTTCTCTGTACTCCTGCTTTTTTGTTTCGTCTGCCTGTTTGTTTTTTTCCTGTGCACTCATACTCATACTCAATCCTAAAATGAATATTGTTATTATTGTTTTCATACACTTAAAACAGGTCAGGCTACAAAATTGTTCAATGCTTATTAAACTGGCTGAATGCCGATTCCCGGAAGTTCGTTTAATGTGATTTTCCCTTCAACTACCTTTACACCATCAAAACGGTCGTTGCTGATCAGCAGGTTGCCATCCAGATCGGCCCAGTCGACCAGCGGCGAAAGCTGTGCTGCTGCCGATACTGCGCACGATGTTTCTGTCATGCAACCCAACATTACTTTCATCTGGTTTGCCCGTGCCAGCGTAATCATTTTGTGTGCTTCACGCATTCCGGTACATTTCATCAGTTTAATGTTGATACCTGAATACACACCAACCGTTTTTTGTACATCGGTTAAGCGCTGCAACGCTTCATCGGCAATTATTGGCAGTGGCGAATTTTGTGTCAGCCAGGCCGTATCGTTAATTTGTTCTTTTGGCATGGGTTGTTCAACATATTTCACTCCATTTTCTTTTAACCAGTGAATCATGTCCAGCGCCATTTGTTTGTCCTTCCAACCCTGGTTTACATCAACACACAACGGAACTTCAGAAACCGAACGAATAGCGTTGATCATCTGTTTGTCGGTATCGCGGCCCAGTTTTACTTTCAATATTTTAAACTCCGAAGCTTCGCGTACTTTTTCCCTCACCACTTCATCGGTATCGATTCCAATGGTAAACGATGTTACAGGCGCTTCTTCTGCCGAGAGTCCCCAGATTTTGTGCCAGGGTTGTTGCATAATTTTGCCGGTCAGGTCGTGCAGGGCAATATCAACCGAAGCTTTGGCTGCCGCATTTCCGGGTGCTGTTATATCCACATATTCAAGTATTTCTTCCAGTCGGAACGGATCGGTAAACTGTTGCAAATTGAGTGCAGATAAGAACTTTGTGGCCGACTCGTGCGACTCTCCCAAATAGGGTGGCATCGAAGCTTCGCCATACCCTGTAATTCCTTCAAATTCAATTTTAACCAGCATAACCGGTGTTGTGCTGCGCGAACTGCCTGCCAACGTAAAAACATGTTTTAACTGCAGATTGTAAGGTTCGAAACTCAGTTTTAATCCTTTAACGGGTTGAACTCCATTTTTCATTTTCGAATAACTGTTGTGTGGTAAAATTATTCCGCCCAAAGTAGCAAGGGCGGAAGTTTGAATAAAATTTCGTCGGTTAAATATCATTTTGTTAAAATATGGTTTACAAGTTTATAGAACTTTTTTATTGAAACCGAATATCAAAACCAGAAGTTTTCAACTGATTTCATATTAACCGAAGTTACTTGATACGTGTCAATTTCAGCTGGTAATCCCACTGGTTGAAATAGAGGTTTCCGCCTTTCCACTCCAATTCGCCCCGCTGAAAATCAATAGGTTCACTGCGGTAGTATTTTTTCAGTGGCTCAAAACTGCTACTGAAATCATCATTCACAATCCATCGGTATTCATCGATGCCCGAAAGGTAAAACTCTTTTGTTTTTTGATTATCAGAATTTTGGAGGCCAAACGACTGGTCAACCGGAACCCAGCCAATACCTTCGTAATAAACCTCGCACCAGTCGTGCAGATTGATTTCGCCCGGATGAAGCATCCAGCCACTTTGCCATTTGCAGGGTATTCCTGCCGTTCGGGCCATCGACATAAACAACAGCGTTTTCATTCCACAGTCGCCGTGTCGGTTTTCCAGCACATATTTAGGAATACATTCGATGATCGAATATTCGAGTGCCGAAGCCCATGGAACATGTTGGTCGATCCAGTAGAAAATGGCTTTTGCTTTTTCGTATGGATTACTTAACCCGTTGGTCAGGCTGTCGGTGAGTGTGTTTATCGGTTCCGAAAATACAAGGTGGGGTGGGCGTTCTGCTGTGAATTCCCGGTACAATGCTGCGCTTGTATCATACGGTTTTATTTGTGCAGGTTCAATTGGCGTGTATTGTGGAGCAATTTCGAAAGTAGCCGAAAATTCGAAAACTGTTGGCTGACCGCTAACCGCGGTTTTTTCGAAATAAATGCTGCGTTGTAAATTATTGTTATCAGCAATCTGGTAATTTTCTGTATTGGCCGAAACGAATTGCACATTTTTTTGGCGGGGCGCGGATTCGCGCGGAAAAGGCATCCAGCATTTCACAATCTCGCCGGCGGGAACTTCATCAGTATTTAAGATGATGGAATAGTCAATCCTGAATTTAGCCGCCTGTTCCAACAGATTTTTGCCGTTTTCAGTTTGTTGAATCAGTTTTTCAGTATGTTCCAGGCAAAATAGCTCAAGCGAATCAACCTGTGTTCCCAACTTTTCGTCCCTGATTTTTCCAGCTGTTTTGTCAATGCGGAACAGATTTCGGACAGCATATTTGAAATATCGGCGTTCGCCATTAATCATGCGCATTTCAAGGCTTTTTGATTTTTCCCGGCTTCGCAGTTGTTCTTCAGTGAGCTCGGGATAAAATGGTGCAAGTTCGGCTCTGATTTCGGGTTCTGTTTTTGAAAAATCAAATTGAATCCGCTCCATATTTGCTTTCAGAATTTCGATACAGGGGGCAATTGAATCGGGTAAATCTTCTGGTTTCAGTGCATCAATAATTATACTTGCTTCTGCAAAATTTCCTTGTTCAAAATGTTGCTGAACTGCTTGTAAAGGGTCGGGTTTCTGTTCGCAACCTATTGAAATAATAAAAAAGAGCAGGGCGAATATTTGATTTATCCGATTCATTTTATCTTGTTTTTACCAATTTCAGTCTTATTTTTTGTTGACGGTTTTTAATCTCCACCAAATAAACACCCGTTTCCAGCTGTTGAATATGGAGTGGCCCGTTTCCAAAGTTTTCTCTCATTTCAATCAGCTTTCCGTGTAAGTTGAAAATACTGATTTGTGCATTATCAGTCAATCCTTCAATTACAACAAAATCGCTGGTGGGATTGGGAAATATGCGAATTCCGCTAAACAGAATCTCGTCGGCAAAAACCTTGTTTCCTGTTTCCACCATTTTTGAAATGGTGTCGCAAGCCATGTTTTTATTGCAGGCGGTGAGCGTTACTTTGTAATTCCCCGATTTTGTATAAACATGTTCTGTAATGTTTCCGGTTCCGGTTGTATTATCGCCAAAATCCCATCGGGCTGAATAAATTTCGGAGGAAGTATTGGTGAAAATGGAGGTCAGATTTTGGTTTTCGATCTGAAAATCAACATTGGGTTGAATAATATCGAATAGAAAATCGCTTGTTTTCCAAATGATTGTGTCCCAATACGCGTTTGGGCCATCTTCAGGAAACTCGCCTGTATCGACGCCGTAAAATTCATGCTTTTTCCCTTCAACAAAATAAGTCTGGTGTGGGATTCCGCGGTTTTGCAGGGCTGTGTCGATGCAAAAACTTCCGTAACCATCGGGTAGTTCAAGTTTTATGGTCGATATTGGGATTTCGATGTTTCCTAATAATTTGCCTTTTCTGAACGGCACAACATCATCTGCTGTACCATGAGCAAAAAAAACAGATGTAGTTTCGTTCTCAATGAGTTCTGGTTTTTGCAGCGAGCCCCAAAGTGCAACCACAGCGTTAGCTTTTGCTCCGAAACCTGAAACCCCGATTGTGTCGGGATTTCCAAGTGAATGCGATATAAATGCTGCTGAATCAATCTCAGCAGGTTTGTCGAGATACAAATTGTGGATGCTTAAAATCGCCCCGGCGCTACTTCCATACAAAAATATTTTTGTGGTATCGATTCCATAATTTTCAGCATTCAGTTTCAGAAAGCGGATGGCAGCGCGCGAATCCTGCATAGCACGGTAAAACGACCGATATCCGTTGACTTCGTCAACTTTTGCACCGATGATTAAACCAAAAAAGCGGTTGATTGTTGCGCCCATTCCAATCCTGTAATCGATTGTAGCAGTCACATAACCCCGCCGTGCAAACGAGTCGCAAAGTGCAAGCATGTCGTCATTGTGTCGGGTGCCTAACAAAAACCCACCGCTGTGCATAAAAATAATGGTGGGTCGCTGTATCACCGAATCTCCTGACGGTGTAAAAATATCCATGTAAAGTGGGCGCAATTCTGTTTTTGCCTCTCCTTCGTAAATGTTGTATTCAGAAAGTAATGCAATAGGATTGTTCAGCCAGGGCGCTTTTGCGTATTCAACGTTTTTAAGTGTGTCCGATTTTTCAAAAACAATTGCGCTGTATCTGAAAGGTTGTGCCCCGATTTCAAAGTTCAGGAAAATAAACAAGTTGAAAATAAGGGTTTTCTGAAAAAGCCGGTTGTATTGATTTAAAATTGTTGCCATTTCATTTTTCCCCTGAAATGTATCTTAAATAAGTACCTGAAACAAGTTTTGCTGCTCATTCAGGTATTCATAAATAAACTCGTTTTCTTCCATTCGCTGTACAAGACCGTTGAAATCTTCTTTTTTCTGAACTTCAATTCCGATGACTGCCGGGCCTTTTTCGCGATTGGTTTTTTTAGAGTATTCAAAGTGAGTAATATCGTCGGTCGGGCCCAATACAACATCCACAAATGTGCGCAATGCACCGGCCCGCTGCGGAAAACGCACAATAAAATAGTGTTTTAGTCCTTCGTACAACAGCGAGCGTTCTTTAATTTCTTCAGTGCGTGTAATGTCGTTGTTGCTTCCGCTTAAAATGCAAACCACATTTTTCCCTTTAATTTCGTTGCGGTAAAAATCGAGTGCAGCAATTGAAAGTGCTCCAGCCGGTTCAAGTACAATGGCATCCTGGTTGTATAGATCGAGAATTTTGGTGCAGATGCGTCCTTCGGGAACCAAAACAATGTTGTCAACCACCTGTTTGCAAACTTCAAAAGTTATTTCGCCCACTTTTTGCACGGCCGCGCCATCCACAAATTTGTCGATGTTTTTCAGTTCGGTAACTTTCCCGGCTTTTAACGATTCGGACATCGAAGGTGCACCAGCCGGTTCAACCCCGATGATTTTTGTTTGCGGGCTTATTTGCCTGAAACAGGCGCCAACACCGGCTGCCAGACCACCGCCCCCGATGGGGATAAAAATGTAATCGATATTTTCTTTTGTATCCTGCAATATTTCGAGCGCCACAGTGGCCTGCCCTTCAATAATCTGTTCGTCGTCGAACGGATGAATAAATGCCATGTTTGTTTCTTTTGCATCAGCAACTGCGGCTTGCTGAGCATCGTCGAAAGTATCGCCCGAAAGCACCACTTCAACGTATGTTTTTCCAAACATTTTTACCTGTTTTATTTTTTGCTGTGGGGTAGTGGTGGGCATATAAATTTTGCCTTTAATCCCCAGCCGCTGACACGAGTATGCCACACCTTGCGCGTGGTTGCCCGCACTGGCGCAAACCACTCCATTTTTCAGGTCGTCGGCTGAAAGGTGAGCAATTTTGTTAAAAGCGCCTCTGAGTTTGTAGGAGCGAACCACCTGTAAATCCTCGCGTTTCAGCAAAATATTTGCTTCAAATTCGTCGGACAGATTCAGATTTTTTTGAAGCGGAGTCTGCAAAATCACATCATTCAGGTTGATTTTTGCGCGGGTGATATTCTTAAGTTGTGGAAAATAGTTCATTGTATTCATGCTGTAAATTTACATTTCAACGGGGAATGCTGTCAGATGTTCAGCCGGAATTTCAATGGCGACAGCACTTTTTAACTGGTCGAGCCTGATGATAAATTTGTTTTTTCCACGTGCTTTTACCAATTCGCCGCGCAAGCCAATCATCGGGCCGGCAATAACTTCAACTGTCTGGCCGGGTTCAAATTTTTCGGTGGTTACAATCACCTCAAAATCATATTGTTTTGTCGTTTTCCGGAGGGCTTCAATCTGATATTCAGGTATTACCGCCGCCTTTCCTTCAAAAGTTACATAACAAACCACATTCGCCGATTGTAAAACCTTTTCGTATTCGAGCCGTGTAATTTTTACAAAACAATAACCTGACATCAAAGGAAATTCAACCCACTTTTTGCGGTCTTTCCATTGCCTCAGTTTTTTCTGAAGAGGTAAATAACATTCAATATTTTGATAGGTGAGCTCATCGTTTACTTTCTTTTCGGCCCGCGAGCGGGTGTAAACCACGTGCCATTGTTTCTGATTGCCAGTGTTTTTTGTTATCATTCAAACTGGTGTTGCGGATTTTTTTTTATGCTTCAAATCTATAACTTTTCAGCCGAATTTCTCTATCGTTGTAAAGCGGGGGATTTTTATATTTTTGCCCACGGTTAATTACTGTTGTAATTATGAAGTCCACATCGGGAACATATAGCAATTTAATTGGGCTGGCTGCATTGGTTTTGTTAATGCAGGCTTGTATTACCGACGAATTCAGGGTTAAAGATATTTCGATTGATGAAGATTGGGAAATTGGAATTGTAACCCCGATTTTTTCGGGAAAGCTCGAATTTCGTGATTTTATACACGACTGGAAAAAGGACATCCCTGATTTGCCAGGCTCCAAAGTGGTACTCTATTACGCCGATGGTACGGATGTCACCATACCTGTTGAACTTCTTTTTGATCAATCAGCGGTTATCGATAGTCTTCCGTTTTACATTCAGTGGAAATATACATTTTCTGATGTCGCACTGGTGTTTACAGTCGAAAATGGTTCGCCGTTCCCGCTAAATCTCGAAATGTTTTTCTACGAAGGAAAGTATAATGAATCTGTGCCAGCCATTGCACCGCTGCCTTTTTGGGAAGCTGATTTTAGCCAGTTGCCTGTGATTCCGGTTATTACAACAGATACAGTTTCGTTGAGCGATGCGCTATTAGCCTATTTTGTAAAGGGCAACCGGGTAAGGTTGGATTCGTGGTTTGTCGAAAATGACTTTATACTGACCCACGATACGCTTAATGCACACTACCCGGTAAATGTTTCGATTGTTTTGATTGGAAAGGTGAAGGTAAAACAAAATGATTAACCGGAAACCTGTAAATATCTTTCGACTGATTTTGTTGTTTGCCGCGCTGTTTATCGGGAAAAACGGTGTGGCACAAATCAGCGGTTCGTTGTTTATGAATACGACGAACTTTTATTCGCAGATAAATAATCCTTCGTACTTCAGAACCGACAAAGCAACTGCTTTTTCGGTGGCAGGTTTTGCCGGTTTATCATTTGTGAACCAGGGAAACATAGAAATTGTTGATATAATAACGCTGAATGAAGCCGGTAACCCGGTTGTCGATTTTAATCATTTTTACGAAAACAGCAAGGCGGAAAATATTATCAGACAAGATGTTACTATTCCTGTTTTATATCTGGGGTTGCCTTTAAAAAAAGGGTATTTTCATTTTTATTATAACGAAAATGTGTCTGCCATTTCGGGTATCAGGAAAGAAGCGCTGGCATTTTTAAGTAATGGCAATTTACTTGCCGAATACCACAATTTCAGTTCAGAAGAAATAAGGCTTTCGGGACTCGGTTATCGCGAATTTGCTTTTGGCTATGCTAAACCGCTAAATGATAAGTTGAATGTAGGCGTACGTGCTAAACTGCTTTTTGGTGCTACTCAGGTAGATACGAAAAGCTGGGATTACGGCGTCGAAACCTCGGCAGATGGCGACTCTTTAACATTGATGTCAGGTGGCACCGGACATCTGATGCTGCCAGTTCCTGTAAATCTCAGAACAGATAACAGTATTTTGAGCGTTGATACTGATGGCGCATTTCTGAAATACATGAGCGCATACCAAAATCCGGGTTTTGCCATCGATTTGGGTTTCAATTATTCAAAAGGCGACCAGCATTTTTTTTCTGCTGCATTGCGCGACTTGGGTGTCATCTGGTTTCGGGATGCAGCTTACGACGTATCGCAGGATGAAAGTTTGGTATTCCCAGGGTTCGACCTTGTGAGTGCAATTCGTTACCCTGAGGAAATTGAATATGGTATTCCCGGAGATATGGTTGCGAAAGTAAAAAAAGATATTCGTGATGTGTATCAGCCTTTTGTAACCGAAGCTAAATATTTGCATTGGATGCCGTTAAAATCGGTATTGCATTACCATTACCAGTATTCCGCCCGGCATTTGTTTGGGGTAACCAGTCAAATGGCGTTTCAACGAAAAAATGTTCGTTCGGTTTTTACTTTGAGCGCACAACAGAAATGGCTCAATTTTTCGGTCTTCGAGAATGTAAATTTACAGGGAATCAGCGGTGTAACGCTTGGCGGTGGATTTCAGTTCGAAGGTGAATATGCGCAGGTTTTTGTGGCAACCGACAATCTTGTGGCTATTTATCATCCGGCTGCCAACAAAACCTTTTCGGCGAATTTTGGCATTTGTTTTTTATTGAATCACAAAAAAGAAGTGAACGAAGATAATATAAAACCTAAACGAGGAAAAGCTTCTCCATATCTTCCGTTTTATGAACACAAAAAATAGATAGCTACAAAAAATCTTCCCTTACCGGGTAAAAAGGGTCAATCCTCCTTGCTGTTTCCGACAACAGTTTTATGGTGTATTTTTTCCCTGAAGGTACAGCATACATATCGCCGGCTTTAAAATGATGATCGGGGTTCGTCTTCGCAAAAAAAACGATTTCTCCTTTGGCCACATACAATGTTTGCTGATGTGGATGCGAATGTAGCGGATCGAGCATTTTCCACGGACCGGTGCTGAAGTCGATAAGAACAGTCATCAGTTCATCGGTCATAATTAATTTTCGCTGAACACCCTCCTTCACGCGTACAAATGGTACTTCATCAAATTTCAATGCTGCCATATTTTTTGTTTTGAGTTTCTCGCTTCCTCATTTACCCAATCACTCCTTTACTCAACTACCCATTCACTAAAACGTGTAAACCAGCGCCACTCCTTTTTGTTTCTGGTAACTCCAGGGGAAAATATCCAGTCTTCGGAGGTGTTCTTTATCCCACTTGTATTGATGTGTTAGATAAATCAACTCAGTTGAAAGCATACCAAAACCGGCGCCAGCCACCACATCCGAAATCCAGTGTGCATTTCCGGCAACTCGTAACATTCCGACTGCTGTTGCACATGAGTAAGCGCCAACACTGTACCAGATACTTTTTTCGCCGTATTCATGGTGCATAAACTGAGCAAGTGCAAATGCAGTTGAAGTGTGACCCGATGGAAACGACCGCGAACCTCCCGAAGGCCGCTCCTCGTCAACCCATGTTTTGAGCGACGAAACTAACAGGTCGTTTAAAACCAGGCTTTTTATCACAATTGCAGTGCGGTTGCCAAAATTATTCTTGCCTTTCACGCCAACAGCATTTAACCCATAAACAACCGCCAGCGGTGCGTATTCCAGGTAGTCTTCAATATGGCCTGTGTACGAAGTATTTTGCTGAACCCAATCCTGAAAGTTTTCTTTTGCTTCGGTTGAAAAGTGCAAAACTGTGCCAGTTGAAATTAACAAAACCGGTGCGATGTACGGTTTGATACCGCGTTTGCGGTCGTTGTACCTGAAATCGAGCCGGTGAATTGAATCGTTATAAAAAGTCTTCTCCCAATCCGCTCCGGGGCAGGAGGTGTTTGGTTGATGAAGTTTAATTGAAAAGGTTATTCGTTTAAATGGTTCAATTTTCGCTGATGATTTGGCTGAGGAGGAATTTACTCCGGCAACAATCACTAAAATCAATATGGTAATTTTCAGTTTCACAGTGGTTAAAAATAGGACTTTGCAGCCAATCCGGTTTCAGGTTAATTAATATTTATCTGTTTTTTTGGCTGGTTTGTTTCATCGGCTTAAATTCGACCCCGATAAATCATTGGTTTTGAAACACGAAAAGAAAGATAGAGAGTACATTCCGGTGTACAGCCTGCAAAATTTCAGCACATCCGGCCGTGGCGGATACCAGTTTCAGGTGGAAGTGTTTGATGCCAACCGCCATTTCAGTGTAAAATATCCGCACAGGCACGACTTTTTTGAGGTGCTGTATCTTTCTAAAGGCTCTGGTTTTCATGTGATTGATGGGAATAAATACGAAATTAAACCACCCTGTTTGTTTTATCTTTCACCAGGACAGGCACATAAAATTGAGTTTTCGGGCGATATTGAAGGTTACATTTTTATTTTCACCCCTGAGTTTTATCTCATCAACCAAAACAACCAGAACCGGTTAATCGAATTCCCTTTTTTTTATACGATTAAACAGGACAATCAGCCGCTCGAATTTTCCAGTCCCGGCGATGTGTATTTTATCGAAACCCTGTTTCAGAAAGCCATTGCCGAAACTGAAAAGGGTGGCGGATATTCGGTTGAATTGCTGCGTTCGCTGCTCGATTTGATTTTAACTTACACCGCAATACTTTACAAAACCGGCGAACAGGTTGCCCCCAAAGGGAAAGGACATGTGGTGGTAAAACGCTTTTATCAGCTTGTTGAAGAAAATTATCAGAAAAATATTCCTGTAAACGAATATGCCGGATTGCTTGCCATCACACCGGGGCATCTTACGCAAACCGTGATTCAGCTTACCGGAAAAACAACTTCGCAGATTATTAAGGCAAAACAGGTACTCGAAATAAAACGGTTGCTTGTGCATACAAACCTTTCGGTTTCCGAAATTTCTAACCGGCTGCATTTCTCCGACCAATCGTATTTTACCAAGTTTTTTAAACGTGAAACCGGAATCGCCCCGCAGCAGTATCGCCTGCAAGGAGTGTCATAATCAGGCAAATTAACAAACCGGGTAGTTTTTTAATCAATTGAAAAACAAATTGTTTATTCAAATTGAAATTAAAATCAGAAATTAGAATCCATGAATATTACCTAAAAAACCTTTATTTTTACAATGCGGAGTAATTTATATTTTATTGCTTTGTAGACTTCGACTTCGCTCAGTCTGACTGTCACCCTGAGCGGAGTCGAAGGGTGCTTGAAGACTATGATATAAAAAGACTTAGGATAATAAAACGATGACAAAGAAGTATTTTTAATCAATTTAAAAAATAAAAAAATGGCAAATTATTTTAGTTCGCTTCCGTTGCGTCTCCAGTTGGAACAACTCGGAAAATGCGATTTTATGGAAGATTCGGAATTCGCCGACGGTGTAAAAAAACTGGTTGGCAAAAAAATCGTGGTACTGGGTTGCGGTGCCCAGGGTCTTGCCCAGGGTCTTAACATGCGCGACAGCGGCCTCGATATTTCGTACGCGCTGCGCAAAGTGGAAATCGACGAAAAGCACATTTCGTATGTAAATGCCACTGAGAACAAATTTGCGGTGGGCACATTCGAGGAAATGATCCCGCAGGCCGATCTGGTACTGAACCTCACACCCGACAAATATCATACGCCGGTTGTAAAAGCCGCGATGCCGCTGATGAAGCAGGATGCTTGTCTTTCGTACTCACACGGTTTTAATATTGTGGAAGAAGGAATCGAAATCCGCAAAGATTTGACAGTGATTATGGTGGCTCCTAAGTCGCCTGCATCAGAAGTTCGTGCTGAATTCCTTCGCGGATTTGGTGTTCCGACTTTGATTGCTGTTCACCGCGAAAACGACCCGAACGGCGACGGACTTGAAATTGCCAAAGCTTACTGCGTGGGTACAGGCGGTCATAAAGCCGGTGTGTTACACTCATCGTTTGTAGCCGAAGTAAAATCGGATTTGATGGGTGAACAAACCATTCTTTGTGGTGTGCTGCAGAGCGGTTCATTGTTGTGTTTCGACAAAATGGTTGAAAAGGGAATTAACCCGAATTACGCATCGAAATTGGTTCAATACGGTTGGGAAGTTACTACCGAAGCGTTGAAGCTGGGCGGTATCACGCACATGATGGATCGTCTTTCGAATCCCGCAAAAATTGAAGCTTATAAACTGGCCGACGAGTTGAAAGAAATTATGCGTCCGCTGTTTGAAAAACACATGGACAATATTATGTCGGGCGTATTTTCATCGACAATGATGAAAGACTGGGCTGCCGGCGACAAAGACCTGCTTACCTGGCGTGCTGCCACTGGCGAAACGGCTTTCGAAAAAACACCTGCCGGCGATATGGAAATTGCGGAACAGGAATATTTCGACAATGGTGTGCTGATGATTGCTTTTGTTAAAGCAGGCGTTGAACTGGCTTTCGAAGTGATGACAGAAACCGGTATCAAAGCTGAATCGGCATATTACGAGTCGCTCCACGAAACGCCGCTGATTGCCAACACCATCGCCCGCAAAAAACTGTACGAAATGAACCGCGTGATTTCTGATACTGCCGAATATGGCTGCTATTTGTTCGACCACGCCTGTCGTCCGCTGCTGGCCGACTTTATGACCCGTATCGACACCAACGTGATTGGCCGTAACTTTAACAAAGGAAAAGATGGACACGTTGATAACCGCGAGCTGATCGAAATTAACGACGAAATCCGCTACCACGATGTGGAAATCATTGGCGCCGAGCTACGCGAAGCCATGGAATCGATGAAAGCGATTATCTGATAGGCAATATTATAAAGAAACTCAAAAACCATTGAATATCAGCGAGAATTATGAAATTATTTTGGTTAAGTATACTGATTCTTCTGAGTTATTCTGAGATTTACGGACAAGTCTTAAAAGGACAAATAGTTGACTCTAAAACTAATGAGCCTTTGGAATATGTGAGCATTGGGATAATAAATACTCCTTTTGGAACAATATCAGATGATAAAGGATATTTTGAGTTCGAATATAATAAGCAAGATTTATCATCCATTGTCAGAATTTCAATGATTGGATTTGAACCACAAACCTTTTCAATTTCAGATTTATTACAAAAAGACAACAAAATTAAGATGGTTGAAACTTCTTACGTTCTTAATGAGGTTGTAATTAAACCGACCAAAAATAGAGTTGTTGGAGCAAATGGTTTTAATAAATTTCAAGGTTGGAGTGGTTGGGGTGGTTTGCATGTTAGAAAAGGATATGAAATCGGAATAAAGCTGGATTTGGGTGAAAAGTCTTTTAAAATAAAGAGTTTGCATGTCTTGCTCCAACGACAAGCATTTGATACAAGTTTATTCAGGTTACATATTCGGACGATAAAAGATACTTTAGTTTTAGACGAACTACTGAAAGGAAACATAATAATTACCTTTACAAATGAATCAGGTTGGGCAAACATTGATTTGGAACAATACAACTTGATTATGAGCGGAGAAATTGGATTGACACTTGAATGGTTAAAAGTTATGGGAATAAACGAAGATAGAGAAATGAAAATCAATGATAGGAAGCAAAAGGCATATATACTGTTTAAGAATAAAAAAAATCAGACTGGATTATATCGCTGGGGTACTGAAGCAAAATGGATAATAAACAAGGAGAAAAGCCCAAGTATGTATTTGACAATTATGGAATAAATAATATTGTCTACACGCGGTATAAAAAAATGCCGGTTCAGTAGGTTATTCAAGGGTTGTAGCCCGCTCCAACTTTTGTGTAACTTGACAGGAAATCGCCCGCAAACGGCAACTTTTCATACCGCCAGCCGATAACGATATAAGACAGACTTTAACAGGAATCCTGCCGCAAGGCGGGGTTTTTTGTTATTTATTGCAACCCTACCAAATAGTTTTGATATGGTATTTTTTAATGTTTTCGTCAATTGTTGCCAGCGTCAGGTCGTCTGCTTTGCACTGTGAAACAAGTAATCTGTCAAATGGATCACGATGTATAAATTCAAGTGTTGACAAAACAAGTGCGTGCTCCATTGTAATTGGCACAATCCCAAATCCATTTTCTTCAATCAGCGTCAGAAAATTTTTAAAGCCCATTGAAAAACGAAATTTATCAAGACTGATTTTTATGGCGATTTCCCAAACCGAAGCTACACTTACAAATTTCTCATTTGCTACATCTTCAATAGCTGATTTCACTTTTCCAGAAAGCTTTTCATCCCCATTCAGAAACCAGATTAATGTATGTGTATCAAGAAGTAATTTCATTACCGGTAATCTTTAAAATCTTCAAGTGGCTCGTCAAAGTCAGGCGAAATATAAATTTTACCTTTGGCGCAACCGAATTTTGGTTGTTTGCTTTTTTTCTCCTTTTTGTTTCTGCTGAGAAGAAAATCAACAAAGTCGTTCACTTCCGATTTTAAATCTTTTGGCAGGAAATTGATTTTTGTATATAACTGAATCGAGTCCATAAAAAGTTATTTGCCCAAATATACTATTCTATTTTATTTTTTTATAACCACATTTGATAACGATTTCAAAAAATCCGGGTCGATGCTTGCGCCCAGTCCCGGCGTTTCAGGAATCTGAATCTTTCCGTTTTCGAGGTATTGAATTCCACCAATTACAGGGTCGTCGGTGAGCATCAGTGGCGTATCGAAATCGAAATACACAATGTTTTTGCTGGTTAAAGCGAGATGTGCCGAAGCGGTAAAACCAAGCCTCGATTCAAGAAATCCGCCAATTTGTATTTTTTTCCCGGCTTTTTCGGCAAGACTAATGATTTTGAGTGCGGTAAAAATACCACCCGATTTGCCAAGTTTGATGTTAAACAGGTTGCAAGCTTTCAGATCGATCAGCCGTTTGGCATCGTGGTGGTCGCAACACGATTCATCGGCCATTATCGGAATGGGGCTTTGTTTGCTGATTTCGGGTAGTTCCATGTAATTCCAGCGCGGAATGGGTTCTTCGCAAAGTTGAATATTGCAGTCGGCCACGGCATTCAGAATTTCAATGGTATCTTGTGTATTCCAACCCTGGTTGGCATCGAGCCGGAGCGGAATTTCAGGGCCGATGGTTTTTCTGATGAGCCGGATGCGCTCAATATCCTCTTCTTTTTGTCCGCCTACTTTTACCTTGATAACCTGAAAACCCCGGTTTTTGATTTGCAGCGCATCATCGGCCATTGCGTCTTTATCACCAAGACTCACTGTATAATCGGTTTCGATGGTTTTATTGTTTTTACCACCCAAAAACTGGTACAGTGGGAGACCGGCATTTTGTGCGGCAATATCGTAAAGCGCTGTGTCGAAAGCGCTTTTAATGCTGGAATTTCCGTAAATCACCGAGTTCATGGCAACAGTGCATTTTTCAATTTCCAGCGGGTTCATTCCAGCCAGCTTTTTTGCAAGATATTGCGCGACCACAAAACCAGTTTCCATACTTTCTCCGTTGATAGTCTTAAACGGGCTGCACTCTCCAAACCCCGATAAACCTTGACTGGTGCGGATAACAACATAAATATTTTCGGCGTGTGTAAGCGGACCCAGCGAAATCACAAAAGGTTTCTTCAGCCTGATGGGTGCCTGGTAAACTTCGATGGCGGTAATTACGATAGAATTTGGATTCATTTTTATGATGTATTATGGCCTGAAAGTTCTTAAAAAATAAGACTGTCGGCAACATTTTAAGCTTGTTTTTATTCAGAATTTTTAATGGCTGGTATTTTAAAAACAGAGAGATTATTTAAACCAAATAAAACTAATTGCATATTTGTGAATTAACAGATCGAATCATTTCAAAATAACCAGAACTTATGACAACCGAAATCATTTCGAACCCAACATCCGTTACGCGTTCAAGTTCAAAAACTTATATTGTATTTACAACCTTTCTGGCGTTGTTTGCCATTGTGGGTTTTGCGCTTTACGGCATCCCGTTTTTTTACGATTTTATGGTAAAGGATTTTGGTTTTTCACGAGCAGAAGTCACCTCGGGAAATGCTTTTGGCAAACTGGTTGTTGCGCCGCTTTTTGGCTTTTTGGCAGGCTGGCTTATCGACCGTTACGGTCCGCGGCGGCTGATGATGCTTGGTGTGGTTTTGGCCGGGATTGCATTGGTTGGTTTAAGTCATGCATCCACGTTATGGATTTTCTACTTCTTTTATGTTTTTAATGCTGTTGGTTATGTTTTTGGCGGACCGCTGCCTTGCCAGGTTTTAATTTCGCGCTGGTTCGATAAAAACCGAGGGAAGGCGATGGGAATTGCCTACCTCGGAATTGGCGCAGGTGGTGCCATTGTCCCGCTTCTGGCAACCAATCTCGAAAAGAATTTTGGCTGGCAAAATGCACTTACGATTCTGGGTATTCTTATCGTGGTGATTGCTTTCCCGCTGGCCTTTTTTATTAAAGACCCGGCAAAGGCAAAACCTCAGGAATTAGCTAAAAAAGAGCCGCCGGTTTCGATGAAAGCCATTTTCAAAAACCGGAATTTTCACCTGCTGGCTTTTGGCAGCATGTGCTCGATTGGCGCTGTAGGCGGCATGATGCAACACTTGAAACTCTACCTCCGTGATCTCGATTTTACACAGGCGCACGCTGCGGGAATCATGTCGGCGTTGTTGTTTTCGAGCCTG
>DYSZ01000205.1:3252-5646 GCA_020726265.1 Draconibacterium orientale | reverse complement strand
GTAGTGAGTGTTACCTCGGCCGGACCGGTTTGTACAGTTACGCCGGTAACCAATGTTGCGGGCAATTTAGTAACTTATAATCTTACCGGATTGCCGGGCTCGTGCGCTCCGATGGGGTCCTTTACTATTGTGGTGAAATTTCCTGAGGGAGTTACATGCAACGGTGAAACAGCACGTAACAAAGCTGAGATTATGGTGGATGGCAAATGGCAATCGACACCTTATGTTTCAACAACAGCTACAGCAGCAATACCTTGGAAGGTGAACAAAACCATTATCGCAAAAGCAAGTGTAAACCCGAATGGCGGCAACTGTGGTTATATTATGGCTCCCGACGATACAATTACTTATCGGTTATCGGTTTTGAAAGACAGTCCTTATTTTGGTAATGTAACGGGTCAGCAGAACATGAGCAACGCAGTTGTCCAGGATGTTTTACCGGCTGGTGCTGTTTTTGTTTCGAGTACAAATCCAAGTTGTGTTTCTTTTTCAGGCGGAACTATCACCTGGAATGTAAATTGCCCTTCACAGTTACTTGATGCTGCAATTCCGTGGGCTTATTATTGGGTCGATATTAAAGTTAAATACCCGGTTGGCTCATTTCCTGTGAATACACAAATACTGAATCAGGCAACCCTTACCGGAGTGAGTTGCACACAGCAGTATACACATACAAGCAACCAAACCTGCATAACCGTAACGCCTGCCAATCCCAGCGGACAATTTGGCAAATATATTCAATTGGCCAACCGAGTTCCGGGATGTACAGGAGTTTACACGCTTGTTTTTTGTAACAATGGAAATGTACCGCTTTCAGCTTTTAACATCGACGATGCAATTCCTACGGGAGTAACAGTAAATTCAGTTTCAATCTGGGGTGCCAATGCCACCACTACCATGAACCTGAATATCAACAGTTCGTCTTTTGCCACGGGTATTAACAATTATTACACATCGGGTACACTTACAGGAGTTAACAATCTTCAGTTTCAAATGACAGGAAGCCTGCCGGTTGCAGGTTGTATTTATATGTATGTTTATTTTACAGTAAATCCGAACCCCACGGGAACTGTGGTTACTAACTGTGCATCGTTTAACGGATTGGCAAACGGATTGACACTTCCGCAATCGTGCGTTTCGTTTACTGTGGATGCCGGTGCCCCGAAACCTTGTGTTTACAAGGATATTTGCTCGCCACAGAGCAGTTACGAACCGGGTGATACCATCAGGTACAGAATCAGGGTACAGAATATTGGAAGCGCTGCAATGACAGGAGCAAACATTCAGGATTTGCTGCATTCAAACTTCACCTATTTGGGAAATGAAGCCTATTTTGTGGCCAGTACATACAACCCCGGTTGTTCAACCGGTTCAACACCACCCTCGGGAACAACAGCTTGGTCAGGAGTAATAACTTCTCATACCGGAAATAACCTGCAATGGACACTTCCATCGATTGCTTCCGATTGTCAATTATTTTATTCAAGCTACTGCGGATATTACGGAACTTACGGGTTGCCTTATTATTATATTGAGTTTGATGTGGTGGTTGACAGTCTTGCGCTACCAGGCGTAACGCCAAATAGTTTCCAGATTTCGGGCGGTAACCTTACCGGAACTACAACTTCAAATGCGGTGAATGTATTGATTACAGCCTCATTCGGACAGGAAGTGACAAAATTTGAAAGTACTGATAATGGCTTAAATTTCACCGGCAGTGGAACTGTTTTGCCAGGTAGTACTGTAAAATACAGGCTGAATTATAAAAACACTTCAAATGTGCCGCTTTCATCCATCAGGTTAGTTGATTTACTTCCGCAGGATGACGCTCCGAACGACTGGCTGATATTTAACAGAAGCATTAGTCGTGGTAGTCAGTTTAGTGTTTCCTATGTTGGGAATCACGCAACTTCTTTGTCACCTGCCGGACCAGCGCCAACGCCGGTAATTCTGTGGGCTCCCGGATTAAATATCTGTCTTCCGCCGTATGTTGCTTCGGGTTGTTTCACAACTACCTGGGGTGCAACGCCAACTTCAAACATCAGAATAGATTATGGTTCGTACAGCCTAGCGCCTGGTAAAAACCTGCGCGAGGATTTTGATATCGGAATTCCGGTTACCGCACAAAACGGACAAACGGCTTGTAACGATTTTGCTGCAATTGCAGCTGCCAACTTTTTGTTGAATGGTTCGCCGCAGTCGGTTTCGCTTACACCCGTGGCTTCACCTCCTGTTTGTCTTAACGTGGCTGTTACAACGGGTTGCTGCGATAGCATTGATGTGGAGCAGTTTTCAAAACCAGGTGATGAAAAAATTTGTTGCACTGAGATTACCTCAGCATGCGATGTTGATTCCATTCAGGTTTCGGTTGTAAACGGAACGATTTCTTCGGCA
>DYSZ01000205.1:0-3152 GCA_020726265.1 Draconibacterium orientale | reverse complement strand
GCTGGAACTGTGGAACAATCCCAGCCGGATATGTTGGCCAGAGCACCTGGACATTCAATGCCGGTAGTTGTGCCGCCGATTTGGTAACCTGTTTTGATGCAACACAAACAGGCGTAGTAACCGTGAATTATCTGATTTATATGTCGAACGGAGAGAAATGCGAAAAGCAGATAAAATTTGATTGTACCAGTACGGCAATCAACGAAAAGGGAGAATCAGACTTTGAGTTCCTCAAGCTTTTCCCGAATCCGGCCAGCGGGAGTTTCAATATCACTTACTCAACAGAGAAGACAAGGGATATTGAAATACGTTTGGTAAATTCAGCCGGACAAATGGTTAAAGTGATTAAACGCGACAGGGAACAAGCCGGAACGCATACTGTAAAAGTTCAGGCTGTCGGTCTGAATGCAGGAGTTTACCAGGTGGTATTATACTCACAAGGCGAAGTTCTCCAGAAATCGGCAGTTTTAAATAAATAGTTTACTTTTCGCTATTAAGCAGATTCAAAGGCTGCTGCAAGTTTTGCAGCAGCCTTTGTTTTTTTGCATCAACCTTTTTTTCTTTTAAAATTCCCTTGTTTTTATAGTTTTGGTTCCGATTTTCAGGTGTAAAAAAAATGCAAAACATTTCAGTTTCTGAAGAATTGAAGGAAAAAGTTCCGCAAATAAAACTCGCCAGTATAGAATGTGATGTGATATTACAGCAAAAGAATGAGGGTTTATGGGAAGCGGTGGAACAAAAGGTAGCCGAACTGGCTGGCATCCTTCAGATTGATGAAATCAGCACAATTCCAGCCATTGCGGCATCGCGCAAAGCTTACAAAGCCTGCGGGAAAGACCCCGCCCGTTACAGGCTCTCAGCCGAAGCGCTGTTGCGCAGGGTGGTGAACCGGAATGAAATTTACCAAATCAATAATGTGGTCGATTTGCTTAATTTGGTCTCCATTTCAACAGGTTTTTCAATCGGCGGTTACGACGCTTGTAAAATCAGTGGCGAGGTGGTTTTTGGAATTGGCAGGGCAGCGGAGCCTTACACCGGAATTGGCCGTGGTGAATTGAACATTGAAGGTATGCCGGTTTTTCGTGATGAAAAAGGTGCTTTCGGAACACCAACCAGCGATTCGGAGCGAACTTCGGTATCGTTGGAAACAAAACGATTTTTAATGATTATAGTCGATTACGCTGCAACTGTACAACTGGATGAGGCAACTGCAGATGCAAAAAATTTACTTGTGAGATTTGCACAAGCCACTAATTTCGAAATAGAAAATATTGTATAAAATGAGGTTGTTTTGCAAATTCATGCTTAAAATTCTGGGCTGGAAAGCTGTTGGTGGTGTGGCGCCTGATCCCAAAATAATAATTATCGGAATACCACATACAAGCGCCTGGGACTTTGTAATTTCATGGTTGTTTTACACCTCGATTGGCGGACATACGAGTACGCTTGTGAAAAAAGAATTTTTCTTTTGGCCGGTAGGTTATTTTCTTCGAAAAATGGGCGGCGTTCCCATCGACCGTTCAAAAGGGGCCAATGTTGTTCGGCAAACCATACAGTTGTTTAACGAAATGGATCACATTCACCTGGCGCTTACACCCGAAGGAACCCGTGAAAGAACCAAAAACTGGAAAGCCGGTTTTCACACCATTGCCACCATGGCCGATGTGCCGGTTTACCTGGGCAGTTTCGACTGGGGTAAAAAGGAAATCACCATCGGAAATAAATTCGAACTCACCGGCGATGCCAAAGAAGACATCAAACGCATGAAAGCTTTTTACCGCGAAAAAGGTGTAGTTGGAAAACACCCGGAGAAGTTTACAACAGAGGATTGAAAATAAACCCAATGAGGAAATTTTAAGGAGGCTGAAACTAATCTGTATAGGATTTACAGAGGTGGTTACATATATATTCTAAAGGCTGGTTCGAGAAATGATAAAATTTAGCTGATAAATCGATTAAATCCTGAATGGAGAAATTTGGAGAAAGAGATTCATTAAGCAAAAATTTTTTCCTTTCTTACCCGTTTTAAAGATTTATCGTCGTACTAATGGATTACAACACAAAAGAGTGGGAGATTGCTTCGTCGTTCCTCCTCGCAATGACGAATTAACAATCGTATAAAGGAGGGGATGTTGGGCGGCAAAGCCGCCCAACATCCCCTCCTTTTATTTACAAAGCCTCGTCATTGCGAGCGAGGTTGAGGAACGAAACCGACCGAAGCAATCTTTTAATTTTTATAATTCCGGCGGTTACAATCCGCCACACCCGACTACCCCGCCCAGCTTTCAATAATCCGGCTGCCAGTTTCATCCGAATTGACCACCCGCAGGTGAACCTCAATTTCCTGTTGCATTTCCTCCACATGCGAAATCACGCCCACAATCCTGTTTTCGTGGCGGAGCGATTTTAATGTATCAAAAACAATGGAAAGCGATTCTTTGTCGAGCGAGCCAAAACCTTCGTCTAAAAAGAAAAAATTCTGATTCGATTCGGTGATTTTCTGAATGTTGTCGGCCAGTGCCAACGCCAGTGAGAGTGCAGCCTGAAAGGTTTGTCCGCCCGAAAGGGTTTTTACATTGCGCACTTTTCCGCCATTCATAAAATCGCGTACCTGAAAATTATTGTCTTCGGTAATTTCGAGGCTGAGTTTCTGTCGCGTAAGTTTAAAGAACCTGTCATTGGCAGCATTGCAAAGATTTTGAAGGTACACCGACGAAATGTAATTCACAAACCCACTTGCTTTAAACAGCGATTTCATGGTTTTGATATTTTCTGCGCGGAGCATCAGGTTGTCGAGCGATTTCTTTAATTCAGCCTGACTGATTAATTTCTCGTTCAGCACCTTCAGTAATTCTGTTACACGGCCTGATTCCTGGTTAATTTTTGTGATTGTTTCTCTGATTTGATTTATTTCGGCAATTAGCAACTGGTGTGCTTCGCCATTGTACACGCGGTTATCAAGTTGTTTTTGCAGCGCTTCGCAACGGTCGTTTGCCAGTGCCCGATTTTGTTTGAAATCCTCAAGCAACTTTTTTTGTTTCTCAAGTTCGATGGACTGCGATAAAATTTCCTTTATCTCTCCGATATTTGAATAGCCGGTTTGTTTTAGTTGATTATCAATTTGTAACAGTAAATCTGAATTCGTTTTTTGC
>DYSZ01000040.1 GCA_020726265.1 Draconibacterium orientale | reverse complement strand
TTTTTTGATTTGCCCCCGTATGACATCCCACCAACCTGCAGAATGTGCCAGTGTGTATAACCAATGATCGTTTTGAAATGACTTTTTCCCGCCAATAAAACCCAATTCCCAAACAACTGTGCTACTTTTACGTTTGTTTTTTTACTGAAAAATGAAGAACACAAAAATTCTGCAATATAAACCGCACATGGAATACCGCCGTTTCGGCAAAACCGAAAAGCTGTTGAGCGCAATCACATTGGGCGGGATGCGTTTTAAATATGGCTGGGACGATCCTCGCCACAAAATTCCTGCCGATACATTCGGGCAGTGCCGTGATGTGGTACAATTGGCTTTTTCATCAGGAATTAATCATATTGAAACAGCATGGGGATACAAAAAAAGCGAAACTGTTTATGGCAGGGTACTGAATGAAGAACTCAGAATTCCGCGCAACAGCTACCACCTGATGACAAAAGGAAATGCGTTTACAAACAGTGACATGCGCAAAATGGTGGAAAAACAGCTCACCGATCTGCAGACTGACTACTTCGATTTTTATGGCTGGCACGGCATCAATAACGACGAATTGATGATGCATTCGTGCAAAACCGGCGGCGCGGTTGAAGAACTGCTGAAAATGAAGGAAGAAGGTATCGTCAGATCTGTGGGTTTCAGCACGCACGCCCCGTTGCAAACCATAATCAGCGCTATCGGTACCGGACTATTTGAATTTGTAAACCTACATTATTACTATTTCAACCAACGTAATGCCCCGGCTGTAGAAGCTGCCAAGGCACGCGATATGGGTGTTTTTATCATTTCACCAAACGACAAAGGCGGACAGCTTTTTAATGCCCCGCAAAAAGTAAAAGATGCAGTAAAACCGCTGACACCAATTCAGTGGAATGCCCGGTTTTGTTTGCAAAACAGCAGCATTCACACGCTTTCTTTCGGATTGACGGAGGCTTCGCAGTTTGAGGAAATGAGAGGAATTTTTCCGATAATTTGGGATGAACAGGAACAAAAAAACAAACAGAAACTGGATCGTTTTCTGGCTGATGACCCGTATTCGGGATTTGACGGATTTGAACTTGAAAACGACCCATCAGGAATTAATATCCCTGAAATTCTCCGGTTACGGAAACTCTGGAAATGTTATGATATGGATAGTTTTGGAAAATACAGGTACAAAACTTTTGAGGAGAAAAGTCACTGGCTACCCGGCGAAATGGCTTTTGGTCACCATCTCGATAAACTTGACCTTACAAAGGTACCTAAAGGAATTCCACTAAGACAATTACTTGCAGAAGCACACAGAGAGTTTTACCAACCCGATTTCAAAAATGGCTAAATATTGATAGTTTTCAGTGATCAGAAACCAAGTATCAATAAATCATCAAAAATCACACTTTGAAAACGCCGGATTTTCATTACTTTCACCTACTTATTAACCAATAAATCTGACTTAACCATGAAAAAAACCAATGCTTTTGCTATTGCAGCAAAACTTATCATTGCAATTGTTTTTTTATTTTCCGCAGCAACACTTTCGGCACGCGATTATTACCAGATAAAAGTTTACACGCTGAAAGATGCTGCCCAGCAGGCAACCGTTGAAAAATACCTGACAGATGCATACCTGCCTGCGCTACATAAAGCTGGCGTAAAAAGAGTGGGCGTGTTTAAACCTATCGAATCGGATACAACCAATTTCGGAAAGAAACTGTTTGTGCTGATTCCGCTAAAAGAGATGAAACAGTTGGAAAAAATTGAAGAAAGCCTGTCGCAAAACAGCAAATATCAGAAATCGGGTGAAACATATATAAATGCAGCCTACAATAATCCGCCCTATCTTCGGATTGAATCGGTATTGCTGAAAGCTTTCGTGGAACAACCTGATTATTTTGTTCCGAAATTCAGCACGCCAAAAAGCGAACAGATTTTTGAACTGCGAAGCTACCAAAGTGCCACCGAAAAAATTTACCAAAAGAAAGTGGAAATGTTTAACGAAGGGGGCGAAACCAAAATATTCGAAAAGATTGGTGCAAACGCCATTTTTTACGGCGAAGTACTTTCGGGAAACGAAATGCCAAATCTGATGTATATGACCAGCTACGAGAATATGAAATCGAACGAAGATCATTGGAAAACTTTCCGCGACCACCCCGACTGGAAAACACTTTCAGCAAAAGAAGAGTACAAAAACACGGTTTCGAAAATCACCAAATACATGCTTCATCCAGCTGATTATTCTGATTTTTAGAGCCTCCTGAAAGTAAAAAAGAAGAAGTTTATAATTGTTATTACAAACAAGAATTCTTCGGACAGATTGCTCTTTTGTAATCATTTAAAATTATTCTAAATTCGTCCGCATGATTTACCACAAAGCATTTGTACACAAGAAATCGGATACCTGGGTGGTGTTTGTGCACGGTGCAGGAGGAAGCAACGCGGTATGGTTCAGACAACTGCGCGATTTTAAAAAGCATTTTAATGTGTTACTGATCGACCTTCGCGGGCATGGTAAATCAAAAGCGTACTACTCACAGGAAGAAATTTACCGGTTTAACGAAATTGCACTCGATGTGGTGCAAATCATGGATTACCTGCAGATTCAGAAAGCGCATTTTGTGGGCATTTCGCTGGGTTGTATTGTAATACGCGCCATCGATAAACTGGCGCCGGGTCGCGCCGAATCGATTATTCTGGGTGGTGCTGTTATTCAGTTTAACTCAAAAATGAAGGTGCTGCTCAATACGGCCAAACTACTCCATTTTATTTTGCCTTACATGTGGCTGTACCGCATAAACGCGTGGATTTTGATTCCTTCGAAAAAACATGCCGAATCGCGAAAACTGTTTATCCGGGAAGCGATAAAACTGGGCCGCCACGAGTTCAGAAAATGGCTACACATGTCAACCGAAATCAGGGAAAACCTGCAGGAACATATTAAGAAGGAAGCCTCGGCACCGGTTTTATATATCATGGGCGACCGCGACCACATGTTTCTGCCAATGGTTACTGACCTTGTAAAAAAACACATCAACTCAAAACTCGAAATCATCCGCAACAGCGGTCATGTTTGTAACCTCGACCAACCCGAAGAATTTAACACGCGTTCCATTCAGTTTATAAAAACAATTTCGGCATCGATTTAAAAACTATAAAAATTGTTGCAAAAAATGAGTTGGACAATTTTTGTAAACGTTTGGTTGAACCTATGCCACACATCAAAGCCTGAATAAAAAACATGTTCGGCAAATTACCACTGTTTATGCTATATTCTTGAAAAATTCAGAGTGGTGGATTTTCTTTGCTTAACAAATTATATTTTTCATGGATAACAGCATAACAAAAATAATTCTGCATTTTTCAGCAATTACTTTTTTGACAAACCAAAACACAAATAATCAGTTTCATAGATTCTAAAAAATCTTTTTCTATGTTGTTATATTGCCTATATTTAACAGAAAATTAATTAACCTGATATGTATTCTCGGATGTTTTTCCTTTTTACAGCATTCATTTTGACGTTTGCCGGGCTCGAATCGCAAGCCCAAATAACCGAACTAAAAGAGAAATACAGCATTTTAGCCGGTTCCGAAAAAATTGAAATCGGTATTCTGATTGTAAATGAACTCGAAGATTCACCTGATGACATGGTTCATTTTGCAAAAGAACTTGTAAAATTTGCCGAAAAAGATTTCAAAAATTCGGCTTTGCATGCAAAGGCATTAAAAGCACTTTCCGATGGATATTTTTATGCTGATAGCATTGAAATTTCAAATAAGTACATGCTTGATGCAATTCAAATTGCGGAAAAACAGCACCCCGTTGATACTTTGTTTTTAGGAACCAGCTATAATGACCTGGGTATGAATTTTCAGGAAACAGGACAGAAAGAGGCGGCACGGGAATTTTTGCTAAAAGCTATTGTTGTTCTGAAAAATTCAGTCTATGCCGAATCATTGGCTGATGCAAAAAGCAACCTGGCAACGCTTTACCATTCAGAAGGTAATTACGAACAGGCAATTCATCTGTTTCAGGAAGTTTATGAGATAGATGTAAAAACTGGCATTAAAAACCGTCAGTCCTCGTCGCTTAACGGATTGGGTCGTATGTATGTCGATTGGGGTAAATACGAAACAGGGCTCGAATTTTATTTCCGTTCGATTGAACTCCTGGACACAATAACTGAGCGAAAAACGCTGGCAATAAGATATAACAACGTTGGTATGGTTTACCAACTGATGCAAAAACACAACGAAGCAATTCACTGGATTAGTAAAGCCAAAACCATTGAGGGAGCTGCCGGTGAAAAACTGAAAGTGGGAATCAGATCTTTTAATCTCGCAACATCGTATGCGGCTTTGAAGGATTTTGTCAAAGCCAAACAATATTATCTTGAAGCGGAGGCCATTTTTGGAGGAACAAATTTAAACGTTCAACTTTCAAAAATCAATGCGGGATTCGGGCAATTATATTTTGTAACTGGCCAGAATGATCTTGCAATTGAACGATACTCAAAAGCACTTGAATATGCCGAAAATGCTGGTAATCTGCCCGAAAAATCTAATGTTTATCAACTGCTCTACCAATATCACAAAAAGCAAAAACAGTTTGAAAAGGCATTAAAGTACAGTGAGCTCCACAACCAATTGAAAGATTCTGTTTTCAACCTGAAAGTTTCGGAACAAATGGAAGAAATGCAGGCACAATATCAAACAGCACAAAAAGAAGCCGAAATTACAAGACTTGAGTCGGAAAATGAGATCAAACAAACAGAGCTTCAGTTCAGGAAATGGGAAAGAAACTGGGCATTGGCAGGAGTGATTTTACTGTTGGCAGTATCAGTCTCTATGTACATGCTTTTTACCACAGTTAAGAAACAAAAAACCGAACTTGCACTACAAAACGAAGAACTGGGCCGGTTAAACCGCACGTTGAATAAATTATTCGGTATTATTTCGCACGACCTGCGCAATGCTACTGCAGCTTATCAGAGCAGCGCAAAAATAATCGGCCATCATTTACATAAAGGACAACCTGAAAAACTACTGCCACTTGCACCCGAAATCGACAAAAATGCGCGCCAGCTTTCAGCAATGCTCGAAAGCCTTCTTAACTGGTCGGCCATTCAAATCAAAGGCATTCAACCCGAGAAAGAAATTATTGAAGTAAAAGAAGCAGTTGAAGGATTAATGCCCATGTTTGACGAGGTTGCCCGGATGAAGAACAACCTGATTACCACTGAAACCGGCAACGAAACAATTTGGTGCGACCCCGAAAGTTTCCAGCTTATTTTAAGAAACCTGGTTGGAAATGCTTTAAAATTTACTTCGGGTGGCGAGATTAAAATTTCTGCATTGATGACTGAGCAAGTTACCACAATTACAGTTTCTGATACCGGAAACGGAATAGACCAGACAGTGATGGATAACCTGAAAAACGCAATGCTCCCGGAATCGAAACGCGGAACCGCCGGTGAAAAAGGCACAGGGTTGGGACTAACCATGGTTTTTGAACACATCAGAAAAAATGGCGGAAATATGGATATTGAAAGTTCGCCCGGAAAAGGTACAACCATAAAGTTTTACTTACCAGCAGAAAAATTATGAGTACACGAATTTTTGTTGTGGAAGACGAGTTGCTTCATCTTGAAGCCATACAAATAACGCTCGAAGAAGGCAGACTTGATTTAGCAGGTACTTGTGGCGATGCCGACAAAGCATTTGAACTCATTCAGAAAGCAAAACCCGATGTGGTTTTGGTTGATATTGCACTGCCCGGCATTAATAACGGAATAACCCTTGCAGAAAGAATCAATCGCGAACTTTCAATACCGCATATTTTTACCACATCGTTTACCGACGATAAAGTGATTGAACAGGCAGTAGCCACAAATCCGTCCGGATACTTACGTAAACCGGTTGAGTTGGTAAACCTGAAAGCAGCCATAAAAATTGCCCTGCAAAAAAAGCAACTACCTGAAGAAGTAAATTTTACCGCCGGAAATTACAACCTTGTTTTTGTTAAAGTGGGCGATAAACTTGTGCGTGTTGATTTGCAGGAAGTTTTAATGGTGAAAGCCGATGGTGAAAACTGTATTTCGCTGGTAACTGAAAAGAAGGAATTTATCAGCCGCACAACGCTGAAAGAGTTTTGCAGCGAATTGCCGCCAGAATTTATACAAACGCACCGCTCCTGTTTTATCAACCTGAAACAGCTCGATTCGTTTAACGAACGAGAGCAGTTTGCAATACTGAAAGGTAAAATAGCACCGGTTGCACGCAGTTTCAGAAAAGATTTTCTGAATGCACTCCATAAAATCTGATTTCCATTCACCCGTTCAATTTGTATTTTTCAAAACGTAAAATTTACCAGTCGCCCTCATTCACATGAAAACTGGTTTTGGGTGTGCTATCTTCCTTTAAAAAACTCAATGAGCAAACCATTTCTGATTTTCATCGTTTTGCTGATAACTTCCTGCAAGACAGAAATTAAACCCATACAAATTGAATGGACTGTACAAAAAACTACAGCCAATTGTATTTTCCCCAACGAAGGTTGCAACGTTGTATTTAAAACCGATAAACTTGTTTTCAGGTGTGCAGGAAAAACGGTTGAAAAAGAAGCTCTAATTACTTCAACCCACATTATTACGAGCCTTTATGCTAATAAACAGATTTTCGAAATTACCTTCTCAGGCGATTCAATTATGAAGCTTTCTGAAAAATACAGCCAGACACCCATCAAAATTATTCTTCAAAAGAAAATACCCACCTCAAATTTATAAAACCCTCATTACCCTCGATTTGCATTTTACCATGAGCCATTTGCATTTCGCCATCAGAAAACCGCTGTCTGCAATAGTTTCAAAGCAACCGGTTTTTATTCAGGGTAACTTTCTCAGAAAAAACAAAAAAGAAAACCAAAACTGTTTATTATGAAAAAGAAAGTACCGCAAAACAATGCTTCCCCAAAACTTTACAAAGGCGTGAACCAGTTCTTCTATGAAAGCAGGTTAACGCTGTTACCGTTAATATTTTTCATTTTTTCTGCATTTCCCGTGTCGGCTCAATTGAGCAATACAAAAAACATCGGGAAAAAATTGCTGAACAACACTGAAAAGCAGGCAAATGCGAACAGCGAATCGCAATCTTCAGGGAAAACAGATGAAACGAAACAGGTTGCTGAAACCGGAAAGACCTCGTCGGGTGGAAGCTCTTCTATTATTTATGTTTCAAAACAAAATGGAAACAACAAAAATGATGGATCGAAAACAGCACCATTGAAAAACCTCGACAAAGCAATTGATGTTTTGGCACCCGGCGGAACAATTTATATTGCCGGTGGCAACGAAACCGGAACGCTAAACGTTGGATTTATTGAGAGCGATAAACCGGTTCAGATTTTTGGAAGCTGGGACGAAAATTTTGAAAAACAAGACATTGCAGCCCACCCCACGGTCATTCAGCCTGACAACGAAAGTGCCCGTTCGACCCGAAAAGCACTGATGAAATTTACACACGATGTAAAAGGTACGGTTATCGACAATCTTGTTTTTGATGGCGGCCAACGAAATGCATACGACGAAAAAGAGGGAATTATAAAAGGAATTGAAGGTGGCAGATTGATGTCGGACACCGAAAAACCATCGGTAGGATACGCCACAGTTTACGAGCCATTACTTCAGTTTGTGAGTGCAACAACCGGCGGCGATGTTACCATTCAAAATTGTGTTTTTGTAAACGGGGCCAGCTTTGCACTGCAAGCCGGTCACCGCAGCGGAAAATTCACGGTTAAGAACAATATTTTTGTTTGTAATCGCATGGCTGCCATCGAAATGTACGGAACTTGCGCCAGTACCGGCGGACCAAATACGCTTTCGCTTTGTGGCAATGTTGAAATTGCAAACAACACCATTTTGTTTACCTGGAGCCGTACCAAAGATTTTCAGGATATGGGGTACGGAGTGCGTGTGATGACCAAATGCGACTACAATATTCATAACAATATTCTTGGTGCCTCAATCCTTTCCGGAGTCGATCATACTCGGTTCAACAAAAACGAATGGGTAAAAATCGATAACAATATTTTTTTCGTAAACAAAGACAAAGATTTGCACTACAGCCCGGCAAGCAACACCCGCCTTCGGATTGATGCTGCCGATTTTGGCGACCTTGAAGTGGCCAGCGCCACAGGCAATAAAAACGAGATTCCCAAAGAACTGAAAATCAACAAAGATTATCTTGAAGGTTATCTCAATGCCCGCTATGCTGAACAAACCGATTTAGATAGAAACTCACCTGCCAACATGTGGCGTTCGATGCTCGGAATGAACCTGCAGGGAACGATGACCTCAACAGTTACCATCTTTTGCAACAAATATCCCTGGAAAGAAGCAATAAACCTGTTTGGGAATGTAAGCGGATACGGTGCGCAATAAAGCAAAAAAATCAAATCAGCAACAATCATGAAATCGATAATTAAATATCTAATAATCAATATAATACTCATTACCATTATGAAAAATGTATCGTCTCAGAATGCAGGAGAAGTTATTTTCTCTGCTTCACCGATAAGTGTGCAACAACCTGAAAACCTGAAAAATGAATTCGCTTCGGGCGACAAAATTTATGCTATTGCCTATTTGCCACAAACAGTAAAGGAGTTGTATCCCAATGCTTTGCCAAACGAAAAACTACAGGTTGAAATTTACATTTATGAAATTACACCTCCACTTTATGAATACCAGTCGCCGATGGAAACCCAACTAGCTTATGCAGCAATGAGAATTGACGGTAGCCTGAAAAACAGCAGTCAACTGGAAATTGACCTTGTTCCCGACCCATCGGAAACCTCGGCTTACGGAAATCCTGAAATTATTTACAACAAGTTTGGTAAAAAATATGAAGGGCCGGTTGATTTTGCCAATGCACTTGCATTGCTGACTCCCGGAATGCACCAGATAAAAGTGGTTGTTCACTGTTATTACAGCCCTGTGGCTGAGGGCAAATTTACATTGAAAGGCAACGATTTTGGTGTGTACGCAACTTTAGCCAATCAAATTAACGAGGCTGCATTAAACGCAGGAGCTGCCAGCGCTCAGTTTCCAAAAGCTGTTATAACCGACGCGGCAAGAGAGGCACAGATGGTTGCTGCGGTAAAAAACTCAAACGACTGGAAATCGGGATTTATTGATGCAACAGAAGTACTGAAAACAGCGATAACCTACGACTGGGAAATCCGCCTCCACGAAATTTCAGGAGCAATTCTGCACCGCAACTGTATTGCTGCAATGGCAGTTAAAACCAAATCGGGCGAATGTGCCTATTACAAGGTCACTTTTCAGGAAGATTACGTTGGCAGCAAGTTTCAGCCACTGAAATATGATGGCATTGGTGATAAAACTGCTATAAAATGCGAGAATCTGTAATCCTGTAAATTGGTTTTCTCTTTTGTTTGAACAGAAAAAGAAGGTAGCCACTCAAGCTATCTTCTTTAAAACAACGGGGTAACAATTACCTGCGAAAAGAAAGAGAAAACAAAATTCATTTTAACCGTCACGCGCTGCCATTCGCCACCCCAAATCTGCATCCTGCAATCATTTCAAAGCAATCGCTTTCACCACACAGTAATTTTAATACTAGAAAGTTCAAACAAATTATTAACCAAAAAATCAAAAAAATGAAAACACATTTACAGCTCTTGCAATCAATTAAAATGCAAATGGGTATATCCATTTTTGCAGTAATAACGCTACTAATGAGTATCACTTTTCATTCATCAGCTACCTTATCGGTAAATGTAGATATGATTGGACATAGTTCATGTCATGTTACCTGGAGCAAAGTTGAAGGTGCCAGATGTTATGTAATAACAGTTTACGCGCGAAAACTAGGTAATATATTCGAATGGGGAAAAATACCGGAAATCCGGTATGATATAGTTTATCCGAATGAGTATGAACGCCAGGTTACAGTAACCGGAATTGGGTATGTTGAGATTGAAGGATTATGGACAGTACATGATGAACGTGCAGTGAATGTCGAAGCTTTTGACAAAGATGACAAATTCATTGAAAATGCAACAAACACCTTTTTATTACAGTGGCCGCCGCCAGCATTCAAAGGCTTTTCGAAGATTTCAACCACAACATTTCAGGCAGACTGGAGTAAGTTTAACGATGAAAAAACCTGGGAATGGGAAAAAACTTTTGTTGAGGTAAAAAACATGAACAATCTTACAGTTAATATTCATGAATCTAATAGTTCAACATTAACAAGTCTGTTTTTAATTGGATTGCCATCTGGTTCAAAATTTCAAATTTCTATAAAAGGGCGAAACGAGTGGTTCGAAGATGGGGGAATGAAATACTCGTGGTCTGCTCCAACTGTTAAAACAGTTTATACTATTTGTGATGCTCCCGAAGCTCTCGCCGGGCTGAATATGAGAGCAAATGGGTTTCTGGCAAATTGGAAAGAAAAAAACGGCGCTACCGAATATAAGCTCTTTGTAAAAGAAAAGAAATCGGGGAAAATGATTATTAATGGGGTTTCAATAACCGGTCTTTCATATTGGGTTGAAGAGCTTGAATCAGGCTTTCAATATGAATATCAGGTGACAGCAGCAAATCCTTCCGGCGAATCGGCAAAATCAAACACCGTTTTTGTAACCACAACTATTCTTGCATCACCAACTGCTTTGCCTGCCGATAATATAACAAGCACTTCATTCAGGGCAAAGTGGTCTGTTGTACCTGGCGCAACAAAATACAGGCTTGAGGTTAACAATGGAAACACAATAAATTATTATGAAACAACAGAACTCAACTATACACTTAACAATCTGACTCCCAACAAAAACTACAAATACAAAGTAAGGGCTTTCTTCAATTCACATATCTCATATTACGGGAATGAGATTTCTCTTTATACCAGACCTTCTGCACCAACAGCTGAAAATGCAACAAACATAACAACTTCGTCTTTCACGGCGAACTGGAACACTGTTTCTGGTGCTACCGGGTATAAACTTTGGGTCATCAGTAATAAAAACACCTCAGACAATCCGGTCGGTTATTTTCCAAAAACATTGGGAAATATTGTCACTCATACGTTGTCGGGCTTACAGGAAGGACACAGTTATAATTACTATGTTCAGGCAATAACGGCAAACGGAGAGTCGGTCGTTTCTAATTCGATAACCGTAGTCACAAAAACAAACACACCAATAACATACGCAATAACAATCACATCACTGCCAATCGAAGGAGGAATCGTTACAGGCGGTGGTTCTTATGCCTCGGGAACTTCGGTTACTGCCAAAGCAACTGCAGCCAAAGGCTACGAGTTTGTGAACTGGACAGAAGGAGGAAACGAGGTTTCCAAAACAGCAAGCTTCGTTTTTTCAATCTTAGCCAACAGAACACTGGTTGCCAACTTCAAACAATCAGTTGTAAATTATTCGGTAACCGTTTCGTCTGAACCAATGCTGGGAAGTACCGTTTCAGGCGGTGGCTCTTATGCCTCGGGAACTTCGGTAACTGCCAAAGCAACAGCTGCCAAAGGTTACGAGTTTGTTAACTGGACCGAAGCCGGGAAAGAAGTCTCCAAACTGTCATCCTATGTTTTTTCAATCTCAGCCAACAGAACGCTTGTCGCTAATTTAAGATCGATAACACCTGTTTATAAAATCTCGCTGGCTGCTAACCCAACCGAAGGAGGAACAGTTTCCGGCGGTGGAAATTTTGAACGGGGAACTTCTGTTACAATTTCAGCTACTCCGAAAACCGGTTACGATTTTGTGAGCTGGATGATTGGCGCAAACTTTGTTTCCTCATCGGTTAACCATGTGTTTGTTGCAACTGCTAACGTTACCTATACCGCCAATTTCAAACCAAAAAGCTGGCTGACACTCTCACTGGCAGCCGACCCATCAACCGGCGGCTCAATTACCGGGGCCGGAAGTTTCGAGCCTGGCAGTTCGGTTACTGTGAACGCAACTCCTGAAACCGGGTACGAATTTGTAAACTGGATAAGGGTTGGCAGTGGCACTGAAGTTTCGAAATCGGTAACCTACACTTTTACCATCACCGAAAGCATTGCACTGACAGCAAAATTTAAGCCGACAACCACAGCTTATCTGGTAAATCTGTCACCCAATCCGGCTGCCGGCGGTGTTGTTTCGGGTGGCGGACAATTTATAAACGGAAAATCTGTAACTGTTTCTGCTACGGCAGTAAAAAGCTATGAGTTTGTGAATTGGACAGAAGGAGCCGTAATTGTTTCAACTTCGTCCGATTACACATTTACAATTAATTCTAACCGCACACTAAAAGCCAATTTTCAACAACAAACTCAGAATGCAACAGTAACACTATCCTCCAACCCAACATCAGGAGGTAATGTTAGCGGAGGAGGCGCTTTTAATGTTGGCAGTTCGGTAACAGTTTCAGCAAACCCTGCTGGTGGATACAATTTTATTCACTGGACAGAAGGTGCTTCAGTGGTTTCAACGCAACAAAACTATACTTTCAGCTTATCAGGAAACAAAACGCTAACTGCCGTTTTTGCCTTAAGTACTCCGGCGATTGAACTGAAATCGGATGAACTGAAAGTTTACCCAAATCCGGTTCATGATGTGCTGTATGTTGAAGGTATCGATAAGGAAACCTCGCTCCGTATTTTCAATATTACCGGTACAATGGTTGTAAATATGCTGGTACCCGATGACAAACCTATTGATGTTTCGTTTCTGAAAAGCGGTGTTTACCTGTTTATCTTCGAAAACAGTGCAATAAAATCAACCCGCAAAATCGTTAAAAATTAGACGAAGTGAATAGATGATTTCAAAGCCGGTGGTTTCTACTACCGGCTTTTCTGTTTTTTCCGCCGGCAAAAAATCCGCCTTTTCGTCGGTAAAAAACGCCCGAACTTCTATTTCATTTTAATAAAAAATAAGGCAGATGTAGTTTCGAACCATTCAAAGCAAAATGGTTATGAAAACAAAAACGAAAATTTTAATCAGCACGGTGGCATTTCTCACCGTTCTTTTTCCGTTAAAAAACAATGCGCAGCAGGCAGATTCCACTGTGTGGACACTGACCCGCTGCATCGGTTATGCACACGAACAAAATATAGAGGTGCGGAGCAGTGTACTGAACATCAAGTCGAACGAAGTTGGCTTCGACCAGGCGAAATCGCAGAAACTGCCATCGGTGAGCGGTGCCATTTCTCAGAATTTCAGTTGGCAAAAAGGCGAAGACACTTATGGCGCATCAACCGGTTACTCGGGCAACAGCAACAACAATTACCAGTTGAGTTCGAGCATGTCGCTTTCGAATGGTTATAAATTGACCAACAAAGTAAAACAGGCCGAACTGGAACTTGAAAGTGTAAAACTGAATTCAGAAACGATAAAAGAAAACATCAGCCTGCAGGTTCTGAACGCCTTTTTACAGGTGCTGTATGCCGAAGAACAGGTAAAAAACGCCCAAAAACAGATTGAATCGACAACCGAACAATTGGCACTTGCCAACGAAAGACTCACGCTGAGTATTATTTCGAAATCGGATTATTTGCAGGTGAAATCGGAACTGGCCAGCGAAAAACTCACGCTTGCCAATGCCCGAAGCCAGCTCGAAATTGCCCGTATCTCGCTGATGCAAATTATGGAACTGCCCGTAACTACTGCGTTCGACATTGTTCGTCCCGACCTTGAAAAGGAGCTAAACCAAATGCGTGAACCCGAAGCGCAGGCGGTTTTCGAAACTGCACTCGGAATTAAACCACAGGTAAAAAGCGCCGAAATAAACGCCGAAAGTGCCTTATTTGACGAAAAAATTGCCAAAGCCGACTTTTATCCCTCGGTGTTTGTCAATGCAGGAATGGGAACCGGTTACACAAGCGCGTTTGTCAATTCCAACTATTTCGACCAGTTGGGAAATTCAATCAGCCCGTCGGTTGGTCTTTCGGTTTCGATACCCATTTTTCAGAAAAACCAGGTAAAAAACAATGTAAAACTGGCACAAATTGGTATTGAAAGCGCTGAACTGAACCAGATAAATGTAAAAAACCAGTTGCGCAAAAGCATTGAACAGGCTTGTACCGATGTAAATTCGGCCCAGGAACAATACGAAGCCGGCAAGGAAAAATATACAGCCACAGAAGAATCGTACCTGCTGGCCGAAGAAAAATTTAAAAACGGCCTCATCAATTCCATCGATTTTCTGGTTATCAAAAACTCTTTGATTCTGGCCGAAAGCGACCTGCTGCAATCGAAATTTAACCTCGTTTTTAGCTATAAAATCCTCGATTTTTATGCAGGTGTTCCAATCAGCTTATAAAAACAATTAATACAAAAAAATCATGAAAAAGAAAATCATTTTTATCGTTATCGGAGTTACAGTTGTTGCTGTTGCTGCCTTCTTTATTCTGAAACCAAAAACCGTTGACGCCAGCAAAATCAATATCGAAACTGCGACAACCAAAACCGGAACCATCAGCAAAACAGTTACCGCAACCGGTACACTCGAAGCCATTACCACTGTTGAGGTGGGTACGCAGGTTTCGGGGATTGTAGAAAATATTTATGTCGATTTTAATTCGTATGTAAAAAAAGGCCAATTGATGGCAAAACTCGACACAACTAATTTGTCTGCGGCAATGGACCAAAGTCGAGCAACGCTTGACAATGCCAAAGCAGAACTCGATTACCAGCAGGCAAACTACGACAGGCTTGAACCCTTGTTCAAGAAAACGATGCTGGCCAAAAGCGATTTCGACCAGGCCACTTACAACCTGAACAAGGCAAAAGCCAGTTACAACAACGCACTTGCGCTGCATAAAAAGAACAAAATCAACCTCGATTATGCGTTTATTCACTCGCCAATCGACGGAATTGTGCTAAACCGCGCCGTTGAAGAAGGTCAGACCGTGGCTGCCAGTTTTAACACGCCAACACTTTTCACCATCGCCAACGACCTAACACAAATGGAAGTTCAGGCCGATGTTGACGAAGCAGACATAGGCCAGGTAAAACCAGGCCAGCGCGTTACCTTTAAAGTAGATGCGTATCCCGACCAGTCGTTTGAGGGAACAGTAACAGAAGTTCGCCTCGAACCAACCGTTACCAACAACGTGGTTACTTACACCATCATCATCAACGCGCCCAATCCCGACTATAAACTGATGCCCGGAATGACTGCGGAAACCGAAATTTTTGTTCTCGAAAAGAAAGACCTGCTTGTGGTACCAAGCAAAGCGCTGCGTTTTACACCTGACCAGACTTTGCTGATGAGTTACATGATGAGCCTGCCAAAACCGCAAATGCCCGAAGGAGCGAAAAAAGGCGATATGCCGGCTCCGGGAGAAATGGCGGCAAAAGACGTGAAAAATTTAGGCGGCGGCAAAATGGTTTGGGTGAAACGCGACTCCACCATTCGTCCGGTTCAGGTTGAAACCGGGCTTGACGACGATATCAATACCGAAATCATCAGCGGATTGCAGTCGGGCGACGAAGTAATTACCTCGATGGGAAAACAGACAGCCGAAACTACTAAAAAGGTTGCAGCCAGCAACCCTTTTATGCCACGTATGCCCGGAGCAAACAGACGTTAATAGCCTGAAAAAACCATGTTAAAACAGTCTGAAAATTCAAATTAATGGCTATGAGTAAAGTAATAATAAAAGTGAGCGACCTGAGAAAGGACTACTATATTGGCGAAGTCACTGTTCATGCACTCCGCAAGGTTGACATGGAAATAAACGAAGGTGAATTTGTAGCCATCATGGGTGCCAGTGGCTCGGGAAAATCGACCATGCTGAACATTCTCGGCTGCCTCGACAAACCCACCTCTGGCGAATACATGCTCGACGGTGTGGCCATGAGCAAAATGAACAAAAACCAGCTTGCACTGCTCCGTAATCAGAAACTGGGTTTTATTTTCCAGTCGTACAACCTGTTGCCACGAACTACTGCACTCGAAAATGTGGAATTGCCACTGTACTACAATCCGAAAATAAAATCGAAAGAACGACTGGAGCGTGCCAAACACGCGCTTGACCTGGTAGGATTGGCCGACCGCATGCACCACATGCCCAACCAGTTATCGGGCGGTCAGCAGCAACGTGTAGCCATCGCCCGCTCGCTGGTAAACGACCCCGTGGTAATCCTGGCTGACGAAGCCACCGGAAACCTCGACACCCGCACTTCATACGAAATCATGGAGCTTTTCCAGAAACTGAACGACCAGGGAAAAACCATCGTTTTTGTAACACACGAGCCCGATATTGCACGGTTTATGAAACGAAACATCGTTTTCAGGGACGGGCGCATTCAAAAAGAATCGGTGGTTATCAATCGTCTTTTTGCCTCGGAACTGATAAAAAATCTGCCGGTTGAAACCGAAGTCATTTAAAAGAAAACACGAAAATGAATTATACAAATCTTAGCAAAATTGCGGTTAACGCACTGAAGCGAAACAAGTTCCGTTCAATTCTCACCATGCTGGGAATCATCATCGGCGTTGGCTCGGTTATCGCGATGCTTTCCATCGGGCAAGGCTCGAAAAAAAGTATCCAGAACCAGATTTCGAGCATGGGTTCGAACTTGGTTTTTGTAATGCCCGGTTCGCAACAACGCGGCGGTGTGATGATGGGCAACTCGAACGCCAAGACACTCACCCTTTCGGATGTGGAAAAACTTCAGAAAGAGTCGCAATATCTCGCTGCAATTTCGCCACAGGTAAGCACAAGCGGACAAGCCGTAAACGGTAATAAAAACTGGCCTACTTCGTGCACCGGTGTTAATGCGGAATACCTGACCATAAGAAAATACGAACTCGAAGACGGACGTATTTTCACCGAAAAGGAAATCAACAGTCTTGCAAAAGTCTGTATTGTGGGGCAAACTGTGGTTGAAAACCTGTTTGATAAAAGCATCGACCCAGTGGGGCAAACACTTCGCTTTTCGGGAATTCCGTTTAAAATCATCGGAGTTTTGAAAGAAAAAGGTGAAAGTTCAATGGGCCAGGATCAGGACGATTTGATTCTTGCGCCTTACACCTCGGTTCAACGCCGGATACTGGCCATAACACATATTCAGTCGATCAGCACATCGGCAGTGAGTGAAGACAAATCGGATGAAGCCATCAAGGAGATTGAAACCATTCTCCGGCTCGAACACAACCTGAAAGAAGGCGAAGCCAATGATTTTCAGGTTCGTTCGCAGGCCGAAATGATACAGACATTCACGTCGGTGAGCGATATGCTGACCATGCTTTTGGGAGCCATTGCAGGTATTTCGCTGCTGGTGGGTGGAATCGGGATTATGAACATCATGTTTGTTTCGGTAACCGAGCGCACCAAGGAAATCGGGTTGCGAATGTCGGTGGGCGGCCGCGGTATCGATATTCTGATGCAGTTTCTTATCGAAGCTGTTTTGCTGAGTATCATCGGTGGTATTATCGGAATACTTTTCGGACTTGCCATTTCGTTTGTTGCCACGTCGCTGCTCAATTTTCCGATGATTATAATGACTGAAGCCATTGTGGTTTCATTCCTTGTTTGCTCTGCCATCGGTATATTTTTTGGCTGGTATCCCGCAAAAAAGGCGGCCAATCTCAATCCGATTGATGCTGTAAGACATGAATAAAACAACTTAGAATGGGGTCATTCCGGCCTCATTTTAATTTTTTGGTTAGCTTTGAATTATCATAAAATCATCTGAACTTAAAATGAAGGAAAACACCACGAAAAGCCGCTTACTTACACCGTTACTGCATGCACTTGCCTGGCTGCTTTTTATCATTCTGCCGCAAATTATTATTAATCGGTATTGGGGAAGCAACAATTATATTGCCTGGGGTTTCTACTTCAACGCCACCATGTATGGCGTTATTTTCTATATCAACTATTTATGGCTGGTTCCGAAGTACTATTTCAAACAGCAAAAAACACCGTATTTTATTCTTGCGGCCTTGACTGTTGTGGTATTTTACGGAATTTCGTTTTATGCCAACCAGCAAATCTTTCACGACCCGGAACGCGAACGGCAAATTCATGAAGCTTTTGAAAAACTGATAAAAGACAACGTGATTCAAAGGCCACCTATGAAACAGTTACAGATTTATTATTTTGCGTTAATTGGTGTGATTGTTACCGGTTTTTCAATCGGGTTGCGGGTAATAGAGAAACATGCCGACAGCGAAAAACGTCAAAAGGAACTCGAAAAGGAAAAGCTGAACTCCGAGCTGGCATTTCTGAAAAACCAGGTAAGCCCGCACTTCTTTTTCAACACGCTGAACAACATTTATTCGCTCATCGAAATCAATAAAACCGATGCGCAGGATGCGGTGATGAAACTCTCGCGGCTGATGCGCTACCTGTTGTATGAGTCGGAACATGGCGTTACGCCATTGGGGCACGAAATCAATTTTATGAACCACTACATCGACCTGATGCGGCTGCGTATTTCGACCAAAGTTGAACTAAAAATCGACCTGCCTGACAACGACTACGGGCTGAAAATACCACCGCTGCTGTTTATTCCGTTTATCGAAAATGCGTTTAAACATGGCATCAGTTACCGCGAAAAATCGTTTATCGATATTTCGATGAAAACAGAAAACAACAGCATAATTTTCCTGTGCCGCAACAGTGTAGCCGCTCAAACGGCTGCCTCATCAGACGAAAACCACTCGGGAATTGGGCTTGAAAATGTAAAAAAACGGCTCGAACTGCTTTTCCCCGGAAAACATGAACTGCAGATTTCGAAAACCGACAATGAGTTTTTGGTTGATTTGCGGATTGAAGTGACAACGGAAGAATAGAAGGTCAGAATATTAGAATGTCAGAATTCCAGAAAGAAAATAAGGAATATCGAATAAGAAATAAGGAATAACAAAATCACCCTTTCCCGAGTTGTCGGGACTCAGGGTGACGGTCAGACTGAGTCCCGAGTACTCGGGAAAGTCTGTTTTATTAAAAACTGAGCAAAAAAAAAGATGATACGAACCATTGCCATCGACGATGAACCCCTCGCACTGCAGCTTGTGAACAGTTACATTGCCAAAACGCCGTTTCTTGAACCTGTTGCTTCGTTCGACAACCCACTCGATGCCATGGAATTTTTGTCGGGCAATCCGGTCGACCTCATTTTTCTCGACATACAGATGCCCGACCTCACCGGAATTGAATTTTCGCGTATCCTCGAAAGGAAGCCCAAAATTGTTTTTACCACTGCCTACGCAAAATATGCCGTTGAAGGATTTAAGGTGGATGCGGTTGATTACCTGCTGAAACCGTTTAGTTATGAGGAGTTTCTCACCGCAGCCCGCAAAGCCGAAAAATTGCTCAAACTCGAACAAAGTGCACAAAACGAGGTGGTTGAAGCCAACAGCGAATTTTTGTTTCTGAAATCGGATTACAAAATCAGACGTATCAATTTCAACGACATCCGTTACATCGAGGGTTTGAAAGACTATGTAAAAGTGTATCTGCAAAACGAGCCCAAACCTGTGATGTCACTCAGTTCGCTGAAAGCGCTTGAAGCAAAACTCCCCGAAATCAAATTTATGCGCGTGCACCGCTCATTTATCGTGAATCTCGATAAAATCGAAATTGTGGAGCGTGGCCGCATTGTTTTCGACAAAACGTATATCCAGGTGAGCGACCAGTACAAAGACAAGTTCCAAGAGTTTTTAGACCGGAATTTTTTGTAGAAGTAACACAGTAATACCTGCAGCAGACAGGTTTACAGATTTTCAATTACATACCACATCATTTTATTCTGAACTTCGTTTAATCGAATGGACTAATTCAGATTCCAGACCGGTATTTCCTTTTGTTTGCGAAAACGGGTTTTGACTTGCTGCCGGAAGAATAAAAAAGAATTTCTGTTGACCGGAAGATATTGTTTATTACATTTCAACACTTAAAATTAGTAATACCAGAATTTATGAAAGCGATATTTTTAACGACTCAATTTTGTTTCCTTTTATTTTTGATGTTGTCATCGGGAAATCTAAAAAGTCAGGAAACCGATAAAACCACAAAATATTCAACCACAAATTCTGCCGAAGCCGCATATGATTTTAATAAACTGGTTTGGGCCGATGAATTTGATGGAAAAGGACCCATTGATGCTTCCAAATGGTTTCACCAAACGAAATTGCCCAACGGTACAAGCTGGTATAACAGCGAAATACAGCATTATACAAACCGGGTTGAAAATTCATTTCTTGACAGCGGATACCTGCATATTGTAGCGAAAAAAGAAACATTTACCGACCAGGGAGTTACCAAACAATATACATCGGCCCGGTTAAATTCGAAGTTTGCTTTTACTTATGGCAAAGTGGTCATCAGGGCCAAACTACCTTTCGGACCGGGCACATGGCCTGCCATGTGGACGTTGGGCAAAAACGTAAAAGAAAACGGTGGATACTGGTTTACACAGGGTTTTGGCACCGTCGGCTGGCCTGCCTGCGGCGAAATTGACATGATGGAACATTGGGGGACCCAGCAAAACTATATTTCAAGTGCCATGCATACACCTTCCAGCTACGGCAACACAATAAACAAAGGCGGAAGAACCATTCCTGGTGTTTCAACCGGCTTCCATATTTATACAATGGAATGGACATCGGAAAAAATAATTTTCAGCGTTGATAATATTGTGCACTACACCTACAAACCTGCTGTTAAAGACGATAGAACCTGGCCTTTTGACAAAGACCAATATTTTCTACTGAATGTCGCTGTTCTTTCATCCATTTCACCCAATTTCACAGAAAGTCCCCTGATTCTGGATTACATAAAGGTCTATCAGGATAGCACTGCAACGCATTCCGGGTCGGTTGATTCAGGAAAAACCGGTTATTTCCCCAATCCTTTTAACAACGAACTAAACATACATCTGGGCGAAACTCCGCAGAAAACTGTGGATTTGCGGATTTATGATATTAGTTCCAGACTTGTAAAAGCCTATGATTTTGATGATAACAACGAAAAAATTACGCTGAACAACCTGGGCAATTTGCCTGGTGGAACTTACTTCATTCATTATAACCTCAACAACAAACCTTACAGTTTTAAGGCATTAAAAAGATAAAACAGAAAGGGATAGTCAATATTTACTTTCGGAGGAGTACATAACCCCTATCCCGAAATTTCGGAATCCTAAAGGGGACTTTGAAGACTATTTCCTGATTCCATTTTTGGCAGATTGTTTTCCCAAGCCACTTCTACATTCGAGAGAACCCAGTCTTTTCCGTTGGTTTTGTTTCCCTGGAAAAACAGGTAATCGTCGCCACTGGGATTGGCAAAAATGTGCGGATGCCCCGATTGGCTTTCGTTCCACTCTCCCGGCTTGCCGTTGGTAAGAAATGGTTCCACAAACAATCTTTCCCAGTTGATTCCGTCGGAACTCGTGGCTACGCTAATTTGCTGCGGTGCGTTGTTGTAAGCCCCGGCGTAAAACATATATAACTGTCCGTTTTTTTCGATTACCGACGCGCCTTCGATACAATCTTTTTCCCACGGAAATTCAGGTTTTAAAATAGGGGCGGTGGTTGACAGATTTTGCCAGTCGGAGCGGTTAAAACTGGTGCTTGCCGGAGCCATCGCCACGCCCTGCATTTGTATTTTATACACAGTGTCGCGGGTAGCGTAATACAAAAAGTATTTGTCCTTAAACCTGATTACTTCGGCATCGAAGGCACGGCCACAGTTCCAGTCGCCACCGGGTTTGAAAATGGGGTTGGTTTTGTTTCGGGTAAATGTAATTCCGTCGGTTGACCAGGCATGACAAATGGCATCGTTGCGGCATTTTCGTAGGTTTGGTAAAACAGGTGAACGGTGTCGCCAACAACCAGTGCACAGGGTACAGCAAATCCCTTCGATTCGTAGGTTGCTGCCGGGTCGGCATTTACCTCGCCCACTCTTTCCCAGCGAATAAGGTCGGTACTTTTGGCAACGGCAACTCCCCAGCCATACTGGTTATCGACTTTGTCAGTAAATCCCGGCACAGAATAATACATCAAATACTGCCCTTGAAACCAGATTACGTGCGGGTCTTTTGAAAACTGAACGCCGGTACGAACTGTATCGCCATAATACATGGCAGGCAGGTTGCCGGGTTGCTGGGCCCAAATTGAAACCAGAGAAAAAAGAGTGATAATAAGGATGAAAATAATTTTATTCATAGCTAACTTTTTGTTTTATAACTCTTCCAAAGTTTAGAACTTTGGAAAAGTTATAAACAGTCGTGATGAAAAACTTCTTCCATGTTGGCCCACCACTCGCCGGGCTGTTGGTTTTCAACGGGTTGCTGCATGGGGTCTATAATTTTCCACCACTCCTGAGTTGTGGGGTCAGCAGCCATTTTTGCCATGTCGGCAGCAAAATCGTCGCCTATATATTCGAAGTAAGCAAACAGCATTCCGTCCTTATAAAAAATGGAGTAGTTGCGGATGTTGCATTCGGTGATTTTGGCCAGCACACCCGGCCATACGGCTGCATGGTATTTTTTGTACTCTTCAAGTGTTTCGGCTTTTACGCCAATAATTTGTCCGTATCGTTTCATATGATTGATTTTTTCAATTTTCGAGGCTTACCCTTTCAAATGTCATTTTCACTGGTTTAATGGTTCCGTCGTCGTTAAATTCCAGTTTGTCGATGCAGGTTACGCGGTGGTCGCGGTCTCCGTTCGGAATTGGCCGACGGTTGTAAACAATCAGCCAATTGTCGGTTCCGGGAATTTGCATCACCGAATTGTGCCCGGCTCCGGTTGCTACTTTTAATCGTTTTATCGAGTATTCGCTGGTGTTTTTGCCAGTGTACAAGGTCTTTCGACGAAAAAGCATCAAAGAAAACCTGCTTTTTATAATCGTCGGAAGTTGTGGGATAAATCCAAAATTCGTGGTCAAAAACAATACCTTCGGGATCGGCATACCAGCCTTCGAAAACCGGATTGCCCGATTTCTGCACTTGTTTGGGAGTTTTTGCACAACTTGTAAAAACGATTATCAATGCAAGAAAAAACAAGTTGGTTTCGGATTTTAATGTCATGGTTTCGCTATAAAATTTCGCTCCAAAATACAAATTACAAATTATGCTACAGCCGAATTCTTTAAGTGATTGTGATTTTTATTTGAACAAGTCTGGACTCAATATTCAATTTAGTTAAGTAAATAAAAACTTCGACTACGCTCAGCCTGACAGTCACCCTGAGCGCAGTCGAAGGGTATTCTAAATTACTTTCTTTTGGTTTTATCGCTAACTATACAACATCGAATCAATATTACTGTTTACTTTTGCTAAAACATCGATAAAAAAATGATTCCACAAATTAAAAATCTGAAATACGCCGGTTCAGGAAATTTCTTTCTGATGGCCGGGCCCTGCGCCATTGAAGGGGAAGAAATGGCGATGGAAATTGCCGGAAAAATTGTTGAAATTACCGACCGTTTAAAGATTCCCTACATTTTCAAAGGTTCGTACCGGAAAGCCAACCGCTCACGCCTCGACTCGTTTGCCGGAATTGGTGACGAAAAAGCGCTGAAAATCCTAGAGAAAGTAGGGAAAACATTTGGGATTCCAACGGTTACCGACATTCATTCAGCCCCGGAAGCAGCAATGGCAGCCGTGTATATTGATGTTTTACAGATTCCTGCGTTTCTGTGTCGCCAGACCGATATA
>DYSZ01000039.1 GCA_020726265.1 Draconibacterium orientale | reverse complement strand
ATTCAATTCTCACACGGTTGAGAAAAACAGGGTTGTCGGCTTGGACTCAATGTTAAAGTATGGAAGCCAAAATATAGAAAATTTTACAATTCATTTTTACTGTCAGGTTAAAAAATATTTATTTTCAACTACAAAGATGCCCTTTTAATGATTTGGGTTGGTAAAACCTCTGCAAGCGGCTGCCGGGTTTTTACAAATTCGGCTGCCAATGCACCCATTTTCCCGAAATCGGTGGAGATTACTGTAATTCCGCCATCCACGATTTCTTTCATGGGCGTGTCGTTGTATGAAACAACCCCGATTTCGCTACCCAGACTGAGTCTTTTTAACGTGGCCGTTTTTATGATTTCGACCAAATCGCTGTCTTTAATTGCAAGATAAGCCTGACCAGGTTTCATTTCATCGGTCGAAAATTTTTCGACAACCTTGTGCTTCATTTTGCGCGATTTGCAAAACCTTCGGAAAGCAGCCACAGTATCGGCCGGATGCGGAGTTTTTGTGGGTGAGTAAATCAAAATAAATTCGCTGTACCGTTGCAGTGCTGGCCAACCTTCGGTTAAACACTCTTCCAAAGCCTTATCAAAATCCTGTAAAAGATAATTGTCGGTTTTTCCGGGTTTGCCCATATCAAGGAGCAGTAATTTTTTAGAGTCGATTTTTTTAAGGGCAGGGTCAATGCCTTTGTTATCGATATTCATTACCAGATACATACTGTACCTGCCCTGACTGTTCTGAATAAGTTGTTTGAAATTCGCATGATTGTAGTGATGAAACCATAAATCGACTGAATATGAAGCCGGCAGGTTATCGCGAAAAGCATTGTACAACTGTTCTTTAAAAGCGCTGAAATCATCAAGTAACATAAATACACGCGGATTGTCGGAGGCAACAAAATAACCTTTTTGCGGGGCCGACTCTATGATTCCCTGCTTTTTCAGCAGGTTGTAGGCCTTAAAAACTGTGTCGCGCGAAAAGCCCGATTCGCTGCTTAACTGGTTTACTGAAGGTAAAATGTCACCGGCTTTCAGTTTTCCTGAACTGACAGCCTCCGATATCGAGTTAACAAGTTGCTGTAACTTGGTCTGGCCTGATATTGTGTTAATTTTTAACTGCAATAAAGACAAATTGATTTGATTTGAAAAATCTGTGAATCTGTGGCTAAAATGATTGCCACAGATTCACAGATTCAATTAAAACACTGTTTTGATTTCTTCAATCGATATTCCCAAAACCTGCTGACAAACAGCACTGAGTTCTTCTTCGGTTCCCTCGAAATGAAAAGTGCTTTGTTTGTAAGTTGCTTTTTCGCCCGGTTGCAGCGCCAGTGCTGGCGACGAACTTTCGAGTTCGTAAAATGGCCCCATTTGTGTGCCATCTGCCACAGACCCGTCGTTGTATGCATTCACTGCATCACCTTTAAACGGAAATTGCTGTGGTTCCCAGGCCGAGTTCACATACTCGGTAACTCCTTCAAAAACCTGGCATTTTACAATGGTCAGCATTTTGTTGGCAGCATCGTAACTACCCATCACCGGGACCACGCGCTGCGGTGGAATTCCAATTTTCCCCCGTTGTTTGCCGTCGCCTTTCAGAAATACAAAACCGTCTTTCACTACCAACCTGTCAGCCGGAATTTTTCCAAAGTAATCGTCTTTTACGATGTAATCAGCAACAGCCTCTTTTATGTATGGAATTACCAGCGTCACCTCATCCGACGGAATAAACATCCCCAAAAGCCAGATTGAAAGCAGGCCAGTTTCCTTTTTCCACGCTTCTGTTCCCGTGTTGGTCAGGCTGTTTTCGGTTTGGTAACCAACGCATTTGACACCCTCTGTCAATTTCAGATTCAGTTCGGATTTTATCAGTGACTCATTCAGAAGACTGATTTTTCTGTTGATATCAAATTCAAAAGTAAAATTGCTATAATTGGTGATATTCACCTGTTTGGCAAATTCAGCCACCGTGTCGTTTGCGTGAACGGTTTCAAAAGTATCGGTGTCGATACAAGCCGGAGTCTGCCAGTTTTCGAAATCGAATTTTGCACCTGGTTTGAAATAAATGGAGAATTGTCCGCCTTCGGGTCCCAGCCAGAATCGTTCTTCTCCTCCTACCGCATTTATGTGCTCTTTAAGTTCTCCCGAAGCAATCAAATCGTGGTTGATCCAGCCATAACTTTTGCCTGTGTCGCCTTTGGCAGTGCTGGTCATCACACGTCCCTGAAACTCAGGAGAAATAAGGATTCTGGCATCACCACTTTTCAGTTCAAGTGGCTTTTTATGTTTTTGCAGCCACTGCAGGTCGTAACCATAAGTTCCTTTTTCGTAGGTTTTCATTGTTTCTGTTGGTTTTGATTGTTGGTTTGAAGTGCAGGAGAAAATCAGGCTGAAAAAAATTAGTCCTGAAAAAAACAGTTTGAAAGAAGTTTTCATAAAGTCAGGTTTTAAGATTCGGTTTTGGGCTAAAACCCCTAATTTTTTATTTAACTAATCCCAGTCTGAATACTGGGATTAGTTTTTGGGACTTCGACTTTCCAAGTCGAAGATATTTTGTCGGACTTGGAAAGTCCGACTCCCAACACCAAGCACGATTTCCAAAATTACCTGTAAACCGGGCCAAAATTGGCACAGGCGCGGTAATCAGCTCCTTCTTTGTCTTCGCCAAAAGCATTCCAGGCACTCGGACGGAAGATTTTTTCGTCGTCAACATTGTGCATGCAAACCGGAATACGCAGCAACGAAGCCAATGTAATCAGGTCGGCACCGATGTGACCAAAACTGATGGCTCCGTGGTTGGCTCCCCAGTTGGCCATAACTGAATACACATCTTTAAATGCTCCTTTTCCGTTGGTACGCGGCACAAACCAGGTTGTCGGCCACGAAGGGTTGGTTCGACGGTCGAGCACGTTGTGCACTGCATCTTCCAGTTCGATGGTATAACCTTCAGCAATCTGCAGAACCGGACCCAATCCTTTCACAAGGTTTACGCGCGACATGGTTACAGGCATTGTACCAGCCGTTTTAAACTGACTTGAATATCCACCTCCCCTGAAATACTCTTTTTCTCCCGGGCACCACAGTGTATTATCGAGACAGCGCTGCGCTTCATCTTCAGAGATTTCCCAGAACGGTTTCATGGCCGGAGAGCCATTTTTGTCGTGTTGCTGCGCTGTGGCATCCAAAGTTGTTGGTCCTGAGTTAATCAGGTGAATAAAACCATCTTTTGCAAGACCGTTGAGTTCAACACCGGTAACGCGTTTCACCGCTTCGGGGCTCCAGTATGTCCTCACATCCGAGAAAATCTGTGCGGTATTGGTGAGCAGGTGGCCAAAAAGCATTGGTACTGCGTTCAGACTGTCGTTTTCGGTTGCAAAAACAAAAGCTTCGCGAATACCGTTCCAATCGAATGACGAACAAAGCATGGCTTCTGAAAAGTCACCGTTCGGATAGTAGTCGGTCCATTGACGCTGTCCTTGGAAACCACCGGCAATGGCGTTTCTTCCATGGGCTTCTTCACCAAACCCGGCTTCTTTCAGCTTTGGGTTGCCAATCATCAGGTCGCGAAAAATCAAAGACATTTTCACCACAAATTCCCATTCCCAGTCTTTGCGTTCGCGGCTGCTTTGTGCTTCCTTTCGGTTAAAATCGGATCCCTCCTGGCAGTTTTGTTTTGTCCATGCAAGTGCTTTTTCATATTCTGCTATGTCGTAAATTCCTTCGTCGATGCGGCGTTTTACTTCGGTCATATCCACAAATTCGGTGCGCATTCCAAGGTAGTCCTGAAAGAAATCAGGGTTCACCATCGAACCGGCAATTCCCATGGAAGTGTAACCCAGCGAGAGGTACGATTTGCCTTTCATTTGTGCTACTGCTAGCGCAGATTTCACAAAACGAATGATTTTTTCTTCCACATCGGCAGGGATATTCTGGTCGCCGGCATCCTGTACATCGCGGCCATAAATTCCGAAAGCCGGCAATCCTTTTTGGGTGTAACCTGCCAAAGCTGCGGCCAGATACACTGCTCCCGGTCGCTCAGTTCCGTTAAAACCCCAAACGGCTTTGGGAATTGACGGATGAGAATCCATCACTTCGGTTCCGTAACACCATGCCGGAGTTACTGTTAGCGAAACTCCAACTCCTTCGCGCTCAAATTTATCAGCACACATGGCAGCTTCGGCAACTCCGCCAATGGTGGTATCGGCAATTACACACTCCACTTTTTCGCCGCCCGGGAAACGCAAGGTTTCTTCGATAAGTTTTGCCGCGGTTTTTGCCATGTTCATAGTTTGTACTTCAAGTGACTCACGCACTCCTCTTTCGCGCCCGTCAATTACCGGGCGAATACCGACTTTCGGAAGCCGGCCAATTAATCTGTTTGCCATCTTTTTATTGTATTGAGATTTTTAGATATTAGTATTGAGTACAAAAAGTTCAGAGTTTTAGGTTCCGGGGTCAAGACCGAACTGTTTATCCTTTAACAATTTCACCATCCCTTTTTTTTTAGAATTGTAGCATTTTCGCATTGTAGCATTCACGCATTCAACTGTGCTGAACTGTGCTGCAATTTACAAACTTTTTTAAAACAGGCAAAAAAACAATCATGCAATTTCCACAAGATTTTATAACGAAAACAGAACAATTGAATTTCACAAAATAAAATCTTATAATCCGCTGTCTCTAATATAAATATGATATCAAAAAAAGATTGCGCGATGTGAATTTATTCAATCAAATAACTATTTTTAAACAACTTAAAAACAGACTCATGTACCGCTACTTATTTTTTTGCCTGTTGTTTATCCCTTTTTCGCTTCGTGCTCAAAATACCTTGTATTTTATGGATAACCTGCCACAAAGCATGATTTATAATCCGGCTTTTTTTCCAAATGTCGATTCTTATTTAGGGATGCCTGCATTAAGCGGAGTTTCAGCTCAGTTTTATAATTCGGCTTTCAATTTCAATGAATTGGATTTTTTTGGTAATAACATTTCCGACAGCAGTTTTGATGCCGACAAATATTTGAATTCATTAGGCACCGAAACCCAGCTTCTGGCAGAGGCAAGAATCAGTTTAATATCATTGGGATTTAGAATCAAAGAGAAAAGCTTTCTTTCTTTTTCAATCGACGGGAATAGCTATATGGTAAATAATTCGCCAACCGATATTATGTACCTGTATGCCGATTTGGATGAAATTCCGAGGGAAAATTTTCCAGTTGAAATAAATAATATCAGCATGATTACTGCTAATTATCTGAGTATTGGAGCAACTTATTCATACAGAGTCAACGAAAATCTGACACTTGGAATCAGCCCAAGAATTAATTTTAACGACCTTGCCATGGAAACAGCTAACCTGAGTTACATGGTTGAATCGGACGTTTCTGATGGTGAAGAGGATTACAAGCAATCTGTTTCGGGCCAATTTTTACTTGGAATGTTTACTGAATTAGACCCTGAAATTGTTGACCAAGGTGATATTGAACTGGATGAAGGGTTTAGTTTATTACCCGATGGATGGGAAGAAGAAGCTGGATTTGGCGATTTATTGAAAAACAAAAGTTTATCAATCGATCTCGGGGCAACTTATAAATATGAAAACTGGATGTTTTCAGGAAGTATTCTGAATATTGGTACATCAACATTTAAATCAAGGAATTATGAAGTGGCAGGTGATGAAGAATATATTAATGTTAAAGAACTGGATAAAACGAAATTTGCAATCCCAACCAAAATTTTTATCGGGGCAATGCATCAATTCTCACCAAAATGGAATTATGGCATTGTGGTAAACAACACTTTTTACAAAAATAATTACACTCCGTCGGCCACAATTTCGCTTAACGGTTATGTTGGTAAATGGTTTTCAACTTCGGCAAGTTATACTGCCGGATACAAATTCGACAACCTGGGAATAGGGCTGCGGCTGAGGTTTTTACCAGGCACCGACCTGTTTATTGTAACCGATAACATCATCCAGGCTTTCAATTATAAAAATGCTTACAGATTTACAGCCGCAGTTGGTATTAATATGTTATTCGGGATGAAAGGCATTGAAAGTGATATACCTGAAAACAACGAGGCTCCGTTAAAACAATAGTTGAATCGAAAAATAAACCACCCCTGTTTCGATGCAAAAAGTTGTATTTTAGGGATTTATAAATGCGATTTAACCCTTCGGCCTAATTTTTAAATTTTCTCAGTCACCTGCCTGGTTTTGTAATTTTGCACCGTGAATGGTTTTAATACTGAAATGTCAGAAAATACAACGCAAATTACTGAGCTCCAAAATCCTGAAATCGGCAAGAAACGGATCAGAATTGCTGTGGCGCTGATTTATTTCAGCATGGGTTTGTGTTTTTCGTCGTGGGCAAGCCGCATTCCCGATATTAAAACAGCGCTGATTTTAAGTGATGCCATGTTTGGGAGTATTCTTTTTGCGCTTCCTGTCGGGCAATTTCTGATGATGCCTTTTTCAGGAAAACTGGTTACCCGTTTTAGCAGCGAAAAAGTGATTTTATTTGCCATTCCGGCTTATACACTCACACTGATTACAATCGGACTGGTACAATCGGGCTGGCAACTGGCATTGGTACTTTTTATGTTCGGCCTGTTTGGCAACATGAACAACATTGCTATTAACACACAGGGAATAGCTGCCGAGCGGTTGTATGGCCGACCGATAATGGCCTCATTTCATGGTGGATGGAGTTTGGCCGGGTTTACCGGCGCATTAATCGGACTTGCCATGATTAACCTGGAGCTTACCCCTTTTCAACATTTTACAGTTGTTGTTCTGCTGGTTTGGGGAATAATAGCCTTCAATTATCCTTTTCTGGTTCGAAGTAATTCTGATGTAATTGTAATTCCTCAGCGACGCAGGTTTTTCGGAAAGCCCGATTCAGCTTTAGTGCAATTGGGTATAATCGGGTTTTGCAGCATGGCCAGCGAAGGCGCCATGTTCGACTGGAGTGGCCTCTATTTTAAAGATGTGGTGAATGCCCCTGCATCTCTGGTAATTCTTGGATATACTTCGTTTATGATTATGATGGCAACCGGGCGCTTTCTTGCCGACCGTATCATTTCGAAAATCGGTCGGAAAAGGATGTTGCAAATCAGCGGGGTTCTTATTTCCACCGGACTTTTTACATCGGTTATTTTCCCTTATCTCGTGCCAGTCACACTTGCCTTTATGCTGGTTGGAATTGGTGTTTCGAGTATTGTTCCAACGGTGTACAGCACGGCAGGAAGACAAACGCGCATTCCGCCGGGAATTGCATTGGCCACGGTTTCAAGTGTCAGTTTTCTGGGATTTTTGATGGGACCACCGCTGATCGGTTATATTGCCGAAGGATTTGGGTTGCGCTATTCTTTTGCTGTAATCGGATTTTTTGGTTTGGGAATTACTTTTATGGTTTCAAGAATTAAAGCATTTCAAAACAGCTGAACCATTTTATACAGCTGAAATCTTAAAAACCCTTAAACAAAGTAGCATTCGGTTGTATTTCAAAAAAATCGCCCTATTTTTGAGAAAATACATGTTAAACAAACACGTTTGTTTAATTGTAATTGCAGTATTCTTCAGAAAAACAGAAACAATTCTATGTTATTGAAACAATTGCACATTGTTTTACTGATGCTGTGTACAGCAGCATTCACCATCAGCTTAAAAGCCCAGCTGGTAACCGGGGAAATTACAGGCGAAAAAAACGAACCGATTCCCTTTGCCACGATTTTTGTGGCCGAAACCCGCGAAGGAACAATTTCAAACCCCGATGGCAATTACCGCATTCAGCTTGAAAAAGGAAATTATCATTTTACCGTCAGGTCGATGGGTTACATCCAGGAATTGCTGGAAGTAAATGTGAACTCCGACAGTATTAACCTGAACATAAAACTCAAAAGTCAGACATTCGAGCTAAAAGAAGTAAAAGTATTTCCAGGAAAAGAAGACCCGGCCTGGTTTATCATTCGAAAAGCCATTGCCAAAGCGCCCTATTACAGGCAAAAAATAAGGCATTACGAAGCGGATATGTACATTAAAGCCAACTTTTTCTTTAGCAGCATTCCATCGGTTTATAAAAATAAAATCGAAATCGATGGCCGGAAACTAAAGGAACTGGTAAAGGAAAATGTTACCTATGTAATTGAATCACAGAACAAAATAGCATTTACTTATCCCAATAAATACGAACAAAAAGTAATCAGCAAAAAAACTTCGCTCACAGGACTTGATGAACCGCCGGTGATGGAGCTGATGTCGTCAAGCTTTTACGACGAACGCCCAAATAATGTGATTTCGCCACTTTCTCCGCTTGCACTGAAACATTATAAATTCAGGTACGAAGGCTACATTACTGTTGGGAAACATGATGTTTTTAAAATTAAAGTAACCCCAAACCGGAAAAGCGATGAATTGGTTGACGGCTACATTTATATTGTTGATAAATTGTGGTGCATTTACAACCTCGATTTTAAAGGGCAGTTTGAGTTTTTTAATTATCGCATAAAACAACAATTCGAAGATTTGGGCAACGGAAACTGGCTGCCGGTTTCGGATAATATTGACGGAAATGTTTCGATGCTGGGTTTAAATGGCCAGTTTTATTATGGCGTTGCACTCAAATATAAAGTGGTTGAAGAAAACAATTTTGGCGAAATTCAGCCCGATCCGGAAAAACCGGTTGCTGCAAAAACCAGGGTTCAGGGCGAAAAGGAGAAGAAACTGAGGGCAGAAGCAACTGCACTCCAATCAAAAGAAGAACTTACCAATCGAGAAGTAAAAAAAGCATCCCGGCTCAACCGCCAGATTTTAAAGGAGCAATACAAAGACACTGTTTTGAACGATGTTTTCAGAACAAATTACAAAGTAGAAGAGATAAAAGATACGCTGACCAACGATTACCAATTTTGGGATACAATTCGTGCGATTCCGCTCACCCCAGCCGAAATGGCCAGCTATGCCGCAACCGATTCGCTGATGCAGATGAAATTAAGCGACACTGATTCAACAAAAACTATTAAACCTGAAAAGAAGAAAACTGTACTTTCCAAAATAGCCATCGGGGACTGGGACCTGGCAAAAGATTCGGCCATCAGGCTGGGTTACTACGGTTTACTTTCAACAAAGAACTTTGATTTCAACAGTGTTGACGGATACAAATACAGGCAACACTTCGAAATTGATTTTAAACTCGACTCAGGGAAACAACTACATATTACTCCAGAAATTGGCTATGCTTTTAACCGGAAAGCTTTGTATGGCTCGGTGATTACCACAACCCGTGACCTTTTCTGGAAACGTGGAACAGTTTCGTTGGGATTAGGAAAAGAGAGCCGTGATTTTAAAACTTCGCCGCCTGGAATCCAACCGATTTTAAATGCTGCCAGCAGTTGGTTTTTCGCCGAAAACTACATGAAACTGTACGAAACTTCGTTTGTAAAACTGCAACTGTCGCACAGATTAACCGACCACTTAACCATAACCACATCTGCCGGTTACAATCATTTTGTTCCGCTCGAGAACAATGCAAATTATTTGTTTTCCGAAATCACCGATTTCAAACCAAATATTCCAGGCAACATGGCAGCCGAAAGCATGGAGTTGGCTGAACAGAAAAGCTTTTCGTACATGGTTGGATTAAATTATTACAAACGCCAGCGCAGACCCTGGATTGAAGAGTCGCCTTTTATTTTTATGAAAGATTTTTACAACATCGGGCTTCGGTTTCATCAGGGTGTGAAAAACGTATTTTCTTCGGTTTCCGATTTTAGTTACATCGATTTCAGCTACCATCAGCAAGCCAATATTTCGCCCTCGGCGGGAATCGATTTACATGCCAGCGCCGGCTATTTTTTCAACCAGCGGCAAATGCATTTCTCACAGTTCAGGCATTTTAAAACCAACGAAATACCGTTTCTGCTGAACTTTTTCACACAATCATTTCAGAATGTAAACGATTATGAACTCAGTACAAATAAAAGTTACATCAACCTGGGGAGCGAAATTCGTACCGAGTATATTTTGCTTCGTTACCTTTCGCTGATAAATACAAACACCTGGAGCGAAAGTCTTCACCTGAATTACATTGCCACACCAGCGGTTCACAGTTATTGGGAAGCCGGATACAGTTTAAACAGTATTTTCTTTCTCGGAAACCTTGGCGTGTTCACCGGTTTTACGGGATCAAAATTCGAGACTGTGATGGTTAAACTCACAATCTCGGGGTATTAAGTAATCTGAATAATATAATAACGTATTTGCCCGAATCACCCCTTCCCCGAAACTTCGGAGCCCTCAAGGGGAAAATCGCTTCTAATTTAAGCCGATATAAGCTTACAACAATTACCCCCTCGAGGGGGCAGGGGGTGAGTAAATACAACAACGAATTATTTCCTTAAGTTAAAAACGGGTCAACCACACAAATCAATCTGCAAACAGCATGATTCAATCTGCAAACCAATTTAATTGCTATTCAGCTTTTTATAGCAGAATTCCTGCTGTAGTTGATAGAAAATCAGTATTTAATTCGTTTTATTACCGTACCATTGCAACCATAATGCACCGGTGATAAAACGATGAAGATTTTTAAATACAGATGGCTCAATCATTCCCTTTTCTGGTTGTTTATTTTTGCCTTTTACACAGCTCCGCGCATTGCATCATTTGGTTTTGAAAGAGATGCTTTTGTAAACCTGATGTACATTCCGTTTGACATCATCACCGTATATTTTGTTATCGAATTTCTCATTCCCCGCTTTGTTCTGAAAAAGCGACAATTTAGACTATTTGCACTGGGTTTGATTTGTGCCATCGGGTGCAACATTCTGGTTTCTCATTTCATTATGTACACTGTACAACCCTCCCTGGGATTCTGGACTGTAAAAAGCAGCTTTGTAGTTGAGCTTTTTAACTGGCTGGTCAGCAGTTTTATGATTATTGGCACAGCCTCTGCACTTAAATTGTATAGCTATTCAAACAATATTCAGTTGCTACAATCGGAACTCGAAAAAAGAAATGTACGCTCTGAACTTGGCGTACTCAGGTCGCAGATTAATCCGCATTTTCTGTTTAACGTGCTGAATAACATCGATTCGCTGATGTACGAAGACAAGGGAAAAGCATCGAACGCCATTTTCCTTTTATCGAAAATTATGCGTTACATGTTGAAAGAATCGAACGAAGAAAAAGCACTGCTGCAAAATGAATTAGAATACATAAAAGATTACCTCGAACTGGCACGATTGAGTTTTGAAAATCCTGATTTTCTCGAATTTAAATATTCAGGCGATTTTAGTGGCAAACAGGTTCCTCCATTGCTGTTTATCGCACTCATAGAGAATACAATAAAACACTGTAACAAACAGGTGGCTGCTCCGGGAATTAAAATCAGTTTCAATGTGATTTCGGATAAAATTGAGCTGAGGACTTCCAACTTTGTAAAGCGTAACGATTTCAAATTACCAGATGCCGGCTCGGGCAATGGGCTAAAAAATGTTGAGAAGCGTTTGAAATTGTTGTATGGAGAAAATTACATCTTTGAAATTAACAGCAATATGGATAAATTTGAAGTATATCTGAAAATTCCGGTAATATGAAAATGAACTGTATCGCGGTTGATGATGAAGTATTGGCACTGAAAAAAATCAGACGATATGCCGAAAAAATCGATTACCTCAACCTGATGGGCACCTTCGATAATGCGCTCTCCACTTTTTCGTTTTTACGCGAAAACCATATTGACCTCATTTTCCTGGATATCCAGATGGATGAATTCACCGGCATACAACTGCTCGAAACCATCAAAGACCCGCCGTATGTCATTCTAACAACTGCATACGACGAATATGCGCTGAAAGCTTACGAACTGGATGTGATGGATTACCTTTTAAAACCAATTCCGTTTGAGCGTTTTGTAAAAGCTGTTGAGAAAGTTTATGCGCGTTTTTTAAAAGATGTTCAGTTACAAAGCCGTCCCACCTGGGTTGAAACTCCGGCTTTACAACCCGAAAAACCAGAGTACACTTTTATAAAATCGGGAAACAAAACAATAAAAATGTACTTTAACAAAATTCTGTATATCGAAGGAATGCGAGATTACCTGCAGGTTCACACCGAAGACAGCAAATTTATGACGTTGCTGAATTTTAAAACAATTCAGGATTTGCTCGACCCGCAAAAGTTTATACGCGTACACAAATCATACATTGTGGCCATCGATAAAATCGACTATATAGAGAACAACGCCATTAAAATAAGGGATAAACTCATTCCTGTAAGCAGCAGTTACAAAATTGCTTTTAACAGTTTGCTCAGCAGTAAAAACATCACACATTTGTAGTGAACGTTGGGTTGGTTCTCAAAAAAGGTTAAACAACTTCCGGTTTTCAAACTGTTTCTTCAACCGATTTTTCAGGTTTTTCTGATTTTTGAATTGTCATGAAAAAATTATTTTTGCGCACCAATTAATAACTGTGCTGTCATGAAAAAAGGATTTGGAATTCTATTCACACTTTCATTAATTATTGTCTTTTCGGGTTGTAAAAAGTCCAACCCCGATATCGAATACGACAGAAAATACATCAAAGAAATCAGGGAGTTCAGGAAAGAAGCTATGAACTATATGATGACAGCAAATATTCCCGGAGGTTCATTTGCTGTATTTAAAGACGGGAAACTGATTTATTCTGAGGGGTTGGGTTATGCATCGCAGGAACTTGAAGTTGCTGCCACACGAAACACAAAATTCAGAATTGGTAAAGTTACAGAGTGCCTTACCGGAGTTCTCTACCAAATGCTTGTTGCAGAAGGAAAACTACACCCCGATTCCACAGTACAGTTTTATTTACCCGATTTTCCGGAAAAACAATTCCGTCTGCCGGTTGGAAAACTTTCGTACCACACATCGGGAATCAGGCAACCCTATGCTGCAGAAGACGAATCACGCGGAATGAATATGACTTTAAAGCAAGGCATTGAACAGTTTAAAAACGATTCACTACTACATTTTCCGGGATTGATGCAGGAACAAAGTATGTTTAATTACAACCTTTTGGGAGCAGTGATTGAAAAAGTTACAGGCAAAACCTATGCTCAATTGTTAAAAGAATATATCACTGATACGCTTCACCTGAACAATACTGTTATCGACAACCCGTTTGCCGTTATTAAAAACAGATCCGATTTTTTTGACCTCAATTTTGTAGTTCAAATAATAAATGCTCCCACCCGTGATTTACGGCATCGTGCTGCAGCTGAAGGGCTATTGTCGAATGCTGAAGACCTTGCAACTTTTGGTAATTCGATTCTGCAATCTATAATTATTAGCGAAGACATAAAAGCAGAGCTTTTAAAACCGGTTGTTTTATTTGATGAAAAAAAATCAACCTTAAATAACGGTTGGATTTATATGACTGATAACAACGGGGCAATATTTTACGGTCGTGCAGCAGGAATCACCGGAGGCGGTGCAGCACTTTTGGTTTATCCCGACGAACAACTGGTGGTGGCGGCAACCATAAATTTAACCGACAATGGGGGTCAGTTGCCAATTATGGCATTAGCTGAAAAGTTTCGGAAAAAGCCAGAGGCTGCGAATGAAACATCAGAAAAAAAGGAATAACAACACTGTAAATCAGGAGAACAGCGAATCGACAAACTCGCGGCGGCGGAAAATCTGCAGATGTTCCATTTTTTCGCCAATTCCAATGTATTTCACCGGTATTTTAAACTGATCGGAAATCCCGATTACAACACCTCCTTTGGCAGTTCCGTCGAGTTTGGTTAAAGCCAGCGCGGTTACTTCGGTGGCAGCAGTAAAATGTTTGGCCTGTTCAAATGCATTTTGTCCGGTTGAACCATCAAGCACCAACAAAACCTCATGCGGGGCATCGGGGATAATCTTCTGCATCACTTTTTTAATTTTCGAAAGCTCGTTCATCAGGTTAACCTTGTTGTGTAATCGTCCTGCTGTATCAATAATTACAATATCGGCTTTTGAAGCTTTTGCAGAGGCAATGGTATCGAAAGCAACAGATGCCGGATCGGCACCCATTTTTTGTTTTACAATCGGAACATCGACACGTTTGGCCCAGATTTCGAGCTGTTCGATGGCAGCCGCCCTGAAAGTATCGGCAGCACCAAGCACAACCGATTTACCTGCTTTTTTGAAATTGTAAGCCAGCTTTCCGATGGTTGTTGTTTTACCCACACCGTTTACCCCGACAACCATAATTACATAAGGTTCGTTACTTTCTGGCAGGTCGAAATCAGAAAAATCTGGATTATTGCTTTCTTCGAGAAGTGCTGTGATTTCCTCTTTTAATAAATTGTTCAGTTCATTCACGCCAAGGTATTTATCGCGCGAAACGCGTGCTTCAATCCGGGTAATGATTTTCAATGTAGTGTCCACACCAACATCCGACGAAATAAGAATTTCCTCCAAATTGTCGAGTACTTCATCATCAACCTTCGATTTACCAACAACAGCCCTGCTGAGTTTTTTAAAAACACTTTCCTTGGTTTTGGCCAAACCCTCGTCAAGGTTCTCCTTTTTGTTTTTATCGAAAAAACCAAACAATCCCATAATCCATTAATTTTCAACTGCCAAAATAATACATTTTAACTTTCCCAAGACCGGATACCTGAAAAACAAAAAAAGCTTTCACCCACGATGAAAGCTTTTTCTGTTCTACAGAACCATTTTCCTGTAATAACGAATTATTATTTAAAATAATTTGTTACGTCGTCGGTCGGAATAATTTCTTCCTTAAATGTGTAAGCGCCAGTTTTAGGCGATTTGGTCATTTTAACAACCTTGGCATATGCTTTACCGCCAGCTTTTTGCAGAGTCGCAACCGTTTTCTTTGCCATGACTTAATACTATTTAATTTCTTTATGTACTGTTACTTTTTTCAGAATGGGATTGTATTTTTTCAATTCCAAACGTTCGGTGGTATTTTTTCTATTCTTGGTAGTAATATACCTCGAAGTTCCCGGCACGCCACTGGTTTTGTGCTCGGTACACTCCATAATCACCTGTATTCTGTTCCCTTTACTTTTCTTAGCCATTTTCGTAAATCTTTAATTCAGTTCAACAAAACCTTTTTCCTTTGCGTTTTTCAATGCAGCTTCCAGCCCATTTTTATTAATGGTGCGAATACCGGCAGCCGAAATTGTTAAACTAACCCAACGATCTTCGCTGGGCAAATAAAATTTCTTTTTAAACAGGTTTACATCAAACTTTCTTTTAGTCCTTCTTTTTGAGTGCGAAACATTATTTCCACCCATTGCTTTTTTACCTGTTATTTGACAAACTCGTGACATTGTTTTATAATTTCTTGATGATCAAAATAAACACGTTCTTTAAACGGAGTGCAAAGAAAATACTTTTTTGATAAAAAATCAAATAGTTACTGAAGATTTTATATTAACATTTAATTGTTAGTTGTTTTTAGTTTGGATGGATTCAACTTCAATCGAACAAATTTTCCTTGGCGTCGAAATTAAGCCTGATGGTATTTAACTCAGTCACATTTTTATTATTCCTGGTTGTTACTTTTTTAGTTTACCTGAAAGCTTCTAGAAGCTCTATAAAATTAGGGAACATCTCTTTATTATCAGCCAGTTATGTTTTTTATGGGTGGTGGGACTGGCGTTTTCTTTTTCTCATCATTATCAGTTCGATTACCGACTACCTCATTGGTCTGAGAATATCGGAAACTGACTCTGCCAGGAAACGAAAAGGATTACTTGCAATAAGCTTGATTGTTAACCTTGGGATGCTTTTTGTGTTTAAATACTTTAATTTTCTTGTTGATACTTTTATCGAGCTGTTTGGTATAACCGAAAATCGGTCGAATCTTATAAGAATTATTTTGCCGGTTGGCATCAGTTTTTACACTTTTCAAACATTGAGTTATACAATTGATATCTACCGAAGACAACTTCAACCGACAAAATCGCTTGTTACATTTCTCACTTTTGTTTCGTTTTTCCCTCAACTTGTAGCAGGTCCAATTGAGCGGGCCAGCCGATTGATTCCACAATTCGAAAAAAGATTTGAGTTTAATTACAATCAGGCAAAATCAGGTCTAAAACTGATTTTGTGGGGATTATTCAAAAAAGTTGTTATTGCCGACCAGACAGCCCAAATCGTCAATGCAGTTTACCAGGCTCCCGAAACTTTTAACGGAACTGCATTAGTAATTGCCACGATTCTTTTCGGGTTTCAGATTTATTGTGATTTCTCGGGATATTCTGATATTGCCATTGGAACCGCCCGCTTGTTTGGGATAGAATTGATGACCAACTTCAGAACACCCTATTTTGCTTTATCCATCCGCGATTTCTGGCATCGCTGGCACATTTCGCTTTCAACATGGTTCCGCGATTATGTCTATATTCCGCTTGGCGGCAACAAAAAAGGTAGTTTCAGGAAGCATTTGAATATTGTGGTCACATATACACTTTCAGTATTATGGCATGGTGCAAACATCACTTTTGTAATCTGGGGATTTCTTCATGGTTTTCTGTATATTATCGAATCGATTATCTCGCCGGTAAGCAAGACTGGCAAAAAATTAACCCAATTTATTGGCTTAATTACTACCTATTTATTTGTAAATTTTTTCTGGATTTTTTTCCGTGCCGAAAATTGGAACCAGGCAAAGAGTATAGTTTATTCAATCTTTAATCTGCACGAGGCAGGCTCAAATTCAATCAAGTCGCTTTTGATAAACGCGGGAAAATATACAGAACCGGGCCGGATGCTGATATTTGTTTTTCCGTTTTTCATTTTGACCGAAATTTTAATCAATAACAAAGATTTGCCTGCAACAATTGACAAAATTCCGTGGGTGGTGCGCTGGAGTTTATATTATATAATACTCATTGCCATTTTGTTTTTCGGAGTATTAAATTCAGCACCACAGTTTATTTATTTTCAGTTTTGATGAAAAAATTTGTACGAAATATTGCTGTTTTCCTGGTTCCTGTATTTATCGGAATAATCCTGCTTTTCACAGTTCCTGTAAATAAAAAATTCAGTTATCAGTTTGTAAAAGGTGAATGTAGTAACATAGCCAGCTGGATTTACTACCGTGCGTTTGAAAATCCAAAAAGTATCGATATTGCTTTTTCAGGGGCATCACATTTTGCCTGTGGAATAATGGATGAACTAATAGAGAATGAATTAAATAGCAATTCAGATTACCCAATTACAGTGGCAAATCTCGGATATTGCCGTGGCGGCAGAGATGTGCAATATGTAATGCTAAAAGACATTCTGAAACATAAAAAGCCAAAAATCCTTTTTATCGAGATTGCTGAAGACGAACCCAGGAAAAGCCATCCTGTATTTCCATTTCTGGCTGAATCAAATGATCTTTTTGGCTCTTTCGTGTTTTTTAACCAGCGTTATTTTAAGTCGTTATGGAATGGGTTGATTGTGAGATTTGAGTTTTTCAAATTCAAATTGATGCGCGAAACTTATTTTACTCCTGATAACACCTCCAATTTCGGATATTTACATTCCGATCAATTAGCCAATCCTGATGAAATGGAATCAAACAAAAGAGCATGGCAAAATAAGTTAAACCGACCAAAGCCTGAACTTATCAAAACGATAGAAAGAAACTACTCAAAACACTATCTCACGAAAATTGTACAGCTTGCAAACCAGCACAATTGCAGGGTATTGTTTTTTTACCTGCCCGAATCAGGTTCAAATTTGAAAGAGCCATTAAACATGATGTTTTACGAAACACTTGCCCCGGTTATCAGTTTGCCTGACACCATTATAAACAACCCTGCCAATTGGAAAGACCCGATGCATTTTAACGATACAGGGGCTAAAAAGACTTCACAATTTATTGTACCAGTAATAGAAAAGGAGCTGTTAAAAATTGATAACGTAGTGAAAAATTAGTCACGCAATTTAAGGTTTCCCCTGGGGAACTGACTTTCCGACCATTTTGCCCTTCGAGGCTGCGATTCCCACTATTGTCTGAAAAAGGTCGGGTTCATAGTTTACGGTGAAAGCCATTAACGAAATGGTACCGGCCATTCGCACATATTGTTCGGGTGTCGGAGCCGAAAACGGATCGGGAGTGGCCGCATAAACACCAGCCAGAAGCAATAAATAAACTGAAAAACCACGGGTGACCCCTGTAAAAACTGCATTAAAAACAGGTTTCTCATCCAGCTTTCTTTGTTCTGCCGGTTTTGCGGTTATTCGCCGGGTTGCAGCGCCAATTACTCCGGCCAGACAGCAAAGTAAAGCCACATTCGAAATGGTGTAAGTCAGCATTACCGTCAGAAAACTGTGTATGGTTACATTACCCTGCAAAATCTGTTCACGGTACGGCTGGGAGTTGATGGTCAATCCCGGCAAAAAAACCAGTATCCACAACAAAACAGAAGTGAGACCGATAACTCCGTTGATGTTCCTGTTTCTCATCGCATTTATCTTTAAGTTTTAAACTTCAATATTTCAGGGTTTCAGAAAAATTTTACCCTCTTTCTGGTATTCTTTTTCAATGCCTTCCATCAGGTCGTCAGGAGATATTGCTTTTGATTTTTTTTCAAATGAGCGAAGACCAGCAAAATGAAGCGCGTTTACAATGTTTGCTCCTGTGATTTCGTATTTCTGCGCTATTTCTTTAATGTTAACCGTTTTATCGGTTTTACCTTCGGGAATATAATTTTGCCATAAGCGCAAACGCTCATTTATTCCCGGATTATCAAACTCAACAATTGAATTAAAACGCCGGGTAAATGCCGGATCGATATTTCCTTTCATGTTCGAAGCCAGAATTACAAGCCCTGCATAACTTTCGATACGTTGAAGCAAATACGATACTTCCTGGTTGGCATATTTGTCGTGGGCATCGCGCACGCCTGTGCGTTTGCCAAAAATGGCATCGGCTTCGTCAAAAAACAGAATCCAATCTTTGTTGGCTGCCTTATCAAATAATTTGGAGAGGTTCTTTTCGGTTTCGCCAATGTATTTCGAAACTACAGTTGAAAGATCGATCCGGTAAACATCGCGCCCCGTGTATTTCCCCAACAAACAGGCCGTCATTGTTTTACCTGTTCCGGGAGGACCATAAAATAATACACGAAACCCGGGTTTAATCTTGTGTTTCAGGTTCCAGTCGTTTAAAAGCTTTTCGTTGTGTTTCAGCCAGATTTCAATTTCACGAATGCTTTCAAGCGTTTTTTCCTGCAAAACAAGGTCAGTCCACTCAAGTCCCGTGGCAATTCTCTCAGCCGGAAAATCAGCGCTCAGTCGAGGCTTCGAAATTTTGCCGGTTGTAAAAAGGTCAATATAATCGTCTTCAAGCACAAGTTTTCCGCTCATACGCGGTTCCCCGCGCTCAACCGCGTCGAGGTAAAGAATATTTTTCTGTGCAAACAAATGATCCTCATCAAAAAGCCTTGAAACTTCGATTCGTTTTTCCATGTCATTTCCTGCCAGAATATACAAAACGGTTTCACCGGTTGGTAATACACCCCGGTGGTTTTTGCCTTTTACGCCACCGAATTCAGCAAAATCGCCACCGTTGGGAAAATGAGAAAAAACGATCTTGTTCAGAAAGTCGGGTAAAATATGAGGTACAATCGATAAAAGCAAAACAACGGTTTCGTTGGAATCCAGTTTATTATCAATGATAAAACCAGATAAAACTGATTCGCGGGGTTTTAAAACCGGGAAAACTACAGTGACAATATCTTTGTTTTGCTTTTCGGTTTCAAAACGATCTGAAATCACGTGCTTCAAAAATTCAATCAGGTCAGGTTTTATCATCTGAATTAATTTATCCGGGTTTATTTCTCGTTCATTTTAACCATGAAATCGTTGATCAGATTATCAATTTTTCTGAAAACAGGAGGAAGCGAATCATAAGAACCTGAACCAATGGTTACTTCATGTTTCACATTTTTCAAGGCTGATTTCCAAAGCAACTGGGTTCCAGAAGTACCTCCACGATTTATTTCGATTTCGGTTTTAGAAAACTCTTCAATTATTATCTTTTTCAGCAAATCAATGCCTTCCGGTTTCAACCGTGTAAAATAAGTCCATTGGTAGTTTTCGGTTCCCGATATTCGGCTTGTAATATAAATTGCGCCATCATCAAAAATCAAAGTTCCGTTGCTATTGTCCTTATCGGTTGCTAAAAGATATTGTTCAAGAATCGGGAGTACACTGATTTTATCTTCGGGCAAGCCGGTTTTTATTTTAAGTATTTCATTCATAATAAAAAGTTTAAAGGTTATTAAATTTTCCAGTTTTTCCCGGTCAAACGATGCAATGCCCATCCAAACGGACCATAATGTTGTGCTCGCACCTCGTTACCCATCGACATCATATTGTCACTATTTTCTGACCGAACCTCTCCTGCCCCTATTGCTTCTGACATATCGCTATGTGCAACTTCAGTGCCAGCTGCTGTTCCCGTGCCCGAAAAAGAAGTTCCCTTAGTCACATACTCATCAACCAACCCAAAAACATGACCAAACTCGTGTGCCACTGTATTTTGAAGTTCGCCTTCGCCTACAACAATCTCAACCCTCCTTAAAACCCTCGCATTGTTATCCGTATCCGGCAAACTTTCGGCTATTTCATCCGACCTGTTTTCAGGTTCATCCACCCTTGTTTCGATATTCGGAAAATTCCTTTCCCTTAAATAATTCATCACCGAATTAATTCTTTCGTTTACCAAACGTCTGTTATAATCTGGTGATCCGGGACGCGATGCATGTCCAATCAACCTTACCCTGCTATTCGATTCATTTGCATCTGCTTCTCTGAAATTGGTGATAAACTGATCGATAACGGCTCGGTCGGTACTGTCAAGAGTTGACTGATCATTGTCAAAAAGTACTGAAGTACGCAACATGGAAAAGTTAAGATTATTGAGTTCGGCAGGTGTATTTTCGAGCGATTGGTTTGAAAGTGTCATTTCAGAATTATAGGGGTCGGTAACATCTGTACCCCGGTTTCGGTTTGAACCCATACTTGCTCCTGTTGTCAATCCAGCTTCTGTATCAATACATTGCATCCTTTCGCTACCAACCCTTTCTGCTACCTGCGAAATTTGTGAACTCACCGTTCCCATTTCGTTGCGTTCCGGGTTTTTAACCAAAGTTACCTGCAGATGATCGTTTGCGCTATTGTTTCGTCCGTTGTATGCTGCGGCGCCTTCGTCTTGTACATCGATGTTGATGTTCACATTCGAGAAAATATTTTCCCAGCATGGCTCATCGATATGAAACATATACCCGGGGTCCATCCACAAGCCCAATGTTTCACTAATCCTGTTTCTCAGGTTATCTCTGGCAATGTCTTTTTGTGCATCATTCCAGGTATAATAATTATTGACAATGTTGTTTGTTAATGGTTCATTGCCAATAAACGTGAGGAGCCGGGCAAGCCGGGCAAGGTCAGTTTCGTGAGATGTTACTGTGGCCCCATTCGCTGTAAGCCCGTTTACAAACCTTGTTTTTCCCCTCACATTTACATTGAGCATTTCAGCATCAGGATTATAAGATGCTTCAAAACCTCCCACCCCTGTATCACTTGGTGTCATTGATTCCGGTCCATAAATTCCGTGACTCAGAAACTCCTGAATCTGCCATGTGGTTTCCTCTGAACATGTTTCATCGGTTGTTGTTGTCGATTGCTCTGTTTCTGTTACTGTACTACTCTCTGTTTCGGTTCTGCCTCCAAAAAAAGAAGTTGAGCTATCAGTCGAAAAAAACGGGGTTGAAGCGCTCGTTGTATTTCCTTGTTGTCTGTTTAATTCTCTCATAATTGCCACTCCACAAAAATCAGTTTATCAATTAAATGCCAGTTAATATACGTGTAATTCCAAGGTAACCGGTCGAGTAAAACATCCCAGGTTTTAGCTTCCACGGTAAGTTTGTACCCTTTTTCGGTTTTCTGCAAAATTCCATCGCGTTGTATAAACGCTTCACGCAATCCGTCGGGTGAGGTATTTTTTAATGCGGCCCAGTTTGTAATAACTGCTTTCAGCATTTCGTCTGCTTCGGTTCTTATTTCGCCGGTGAGTAAACTTTCTCTGATGACAGGATGATGAACCGACAAGCCACATAAAAACTTCTCAAAAACCAGTTCTGCTTCGTAAACAGCTTCGCTGCCTGTTGCAATAAAATGCAACGCCTGAACTGCAATATCAAGATTTTCGATCCCGATTTTCCCCGACGGGTCAGCGATTCCGGTTGTAATAAAAAATGTTTTTAAAAACGGGTGCAACAAAACAAGACCTGCATTATTAATATGCAGCGATTCCTGTTTGATTTTTTCTTCGGAAGATTGAATTTTTTCGTCTCCATCAATTGCAATATCTAAACTGTTATCTCTTTTCTTTTCAACTGAAAATTCTTTTTTCTTTTGATACTTTTTATGGGCTAACAATCGAACAAATTCGTTTTTAATAAACGATTCAAAACTTTGTTTAACCTCGTTTTTTCTTTCAATTTCAGAAATTTGAATGAATTCTTCGACAGCGGATAAATACTCATCTGTAATTTTTACATACTTTTTTTGATTTTCAATCTCAAAAAATAGTTGAAGTATTGCGCTTAAAAAAACAGCCTGTTCTTTTGCCGAAAGCTGATTATGAATTAATTGAATTAAATTCTCAGTTGGTTTTAAATCCGGAAACAAAATAAAAGCGAATACAAGAATATTCGCAACTGGTATTTGCTTAACAAACCGCAGCAGGTTTGTTTTATTATCGACTAATAATCGTCGTAGCTTTTTAGAAAAGTGTGGATTAGCGACCAACCTGAACCAGTTTTCATCAGCCAGAATATCTTCCAATTTCGCCTTTCCGGCAAACCAGGGCAATGCGCCTGTTTGAATAAAATTTATAAAAATCTGTTCATCGTTAAACTCTGCACTCATCAATTGTTGTGCGCTGATTTTTATATCATCAGTAACAAAACCATCCGTTTCTGATTGTCCGCCAATTTCTTCTGTAGCTTGTTTTAAACCACTTGCAATTTCCCGTACAACTTCGGTAATAACTGCTTCATTGATTTGTTTAACATCAGTTGAAGTATTCACATGCAAACTACCGATGCGAAGTATTTTATCATCAATATCAATTGTATCAAAAAGGGTTTCAAGCTCTGGAAAAAGTCTTGTATATAATAATCCGCTGATATCGTTTTTTATTAAACCCGCTTTTTCGGAGCTTTTTGTATTAATTTCAACAAACACCTTTTCAATAATATGATTATGAGCCGTTTTCATTCAGCATTTTTAACATTTCAGGCTATTGACTTGTATTAATCATTGTCATACATTTGTAACTCAAGATGCAGAGATGTATTACTGGGCTGAGTTAAGATTGACAGGCAAAAGTTGAAATGATGAGTTAAGGTTGACAGTAGCAGAGTTTCTCTCTTTGACAACAGTAAAACAGTAAGTTCATAATAAGTTTGAAGATTGGTTTTGCCCCATGAGAGTACCACCTGATTAGCACGGCAAGTGCTGAAACACCGGGTGGTACTTTTTTTATCTCCCTTCGTACTCATAATACCTTTGCAAATTTTCCGGACGGAACAGTAAAATAAAAATCAGCTGATTTTGTAAACTCAGTAATCACTCCGTCGAAGATGGCTGAATAAGGCACGTTGGTAATGTAAACCGAAAGTTTTGTGACCCCTGTTTCGCTGTGTAAAAATTTACGCAGGTTCACAAACTTCACAATCGGGTCGGTTGAGGCCTGCCTGTTTCGTTTGTAATAATCGAGC
>DYSZ01000204.1 GCA_020726265.1 Draconibacterium orientale | reverse complement strand
TGTTCCGGCTTCGAGCACAAATTTCTGTGTATGAAAATAGTTCTCGTTTGGTGGAGTAATAATTGTTGAAGCCACTTCCTGACCGCTTGTTGAAATGGTCAGCTTCAGCGATTTTCCCTTTAGTTTTGTGTAGCGCGAATCGATTTCGACCGGAAAGCGGTTTCCCGAAAACGAAGTGCGGTTCACCCTGATATTCTGAATCCGGGCATCAGTAACTTCGGTGGTATCGCCAACCCCAATGGTATAAACCGGAAAACTGACTTCGTTTAAAAGATTCACCGGGTTTTTCCCCTGGTTGTAAATCCCGTCGCCGGCCACAATCAGTGCCCCGATATTTTCGTTAAAATGGTTGTTTGTAACTGTGCTCAGCATCTGGCTGTAATCCGATTTTTTGTCGTCAAAATCATTATTTTCCAGCAGTCGGGTTTCTTCGCCAAAGCTATATTCCACAAGCGTAAAATCAGCGCCAGCTTTGTTTTTAAGTTGATTGCGGAGCTGTTGTATTCCGTCAATTGTATGCACCGAATCGGGATTTGATTTTACCGATGCTGAGTTGTCAACAGCAACAACAATCAGCGGGTTACGTGTTATCTTTTTTAGCGTTTTCAGAAAAGGCGAAAGCAGCAAGACTGCAATAAAAAAGAAGGCCAAAAACCTGAAAACTACCAGAATTCTCAACTGTTTTTTGGTAAGTTCAGCGTTGTCCTTGCTTTTATAATAAACAAGCAGCGCGGTTCCGGCCGCTGCAATAAGTGCAGCCAGCAGAAAGATAAACCAGTATTTTACTCCGAAGGAAATCAATTTTTGCTATTTTAGATGAAGGCGTAAATATACATAACTCTTTTTTTAATGACAATTAATGATTATTATTGCAGCCTGCTTAAATCTGCATATTCAAACAACAACGGGGCTTAAACGTTTAAGAACAGATAATACATTAATAATGAGAACAATAATTTTCCTTTTATTACTTGCGGCCACACCTGCGCTGGCACAAAACTTCAATCCCGAAATTACGGTGAGTGAACTTAAAAAAGATGTTGAATACCTAGCATCCGACGAATTGCAGGGTCGTAAACCGGGCGAGCCTGGCGACCTGGCAGCAGCAAACTACATTCGCGACAAGTTTAAAGCCGCCGGATTGCAACTTTTGTACGATGACGGATTTCAGCCTTTCGGACTTGTAACTTCGGCTAAAACTGGCGAAGGAAATATACTGACAGTAAATAATGAGCTGGCATCTGTTGAAAAAGAATTTTTGCCTTACGCATTTTCATCCAATTCAACGGCAACTGCCGGAGTTGTTTTTGCCGGTTTCGGCCTCGAAATTGACCGCGATTCGCTTCAATGGAACGACTACAAAAATGTTGATGTGGCTGGCAAATGGGTGATGGTGCTGCAAGGCGATCCTGATCTTGAAAATCCGCAAAGCCCTTATCTCGAATATTCATCGGAACGGACAAAAGCGCTTGTGGCTTCCGATAAAAATGCCGTCGGAATTATTTTCGTTGCCGGCACAAAATTCAGCGAAAAGGATGAGCTTTCATCGCTCATTTTCGATAAAAACAGTAGTCGCTATGCAATCCCGGTAATTCAGGTTACACGCGAAGTTGCCAACAAAATTCTGGGTAGCGAAACCACCATTGAACAATTGGAAGCGCAAATGCTCGAAAGCAAAAAACCGGTTAATAAAATAACAAATGCAAAAGTTTCGGCCACAGTGAATGTATTATTGAGTGAGGCTGAAACCCGCAATGTGGTTGCTTTTTTGCCCGGAACTGATGCTAATTCGAAAAACGAATATGTTGTAATTGGCGCACATTACGACCATTTGGGAATGGGTGGCCCCGGTTCGGGCTCTCGCATGGTCGATACAGTTGCAGTACACAATGGTGCCGACGATAATGCTTCGGGTGTTGCTACAGTTATTCAGCTTGCTGAAAAAATGGCGGGTTTAAAAAACAACGAACGAAGCATCATTTTTGTGGCTTTTGGTGCCGAAGAAATGGGCCTTATTGGGTCAAAAGCTTTTGTAAACAAACCACCTGTTGAAACCGAAAAAATGGTGGCCATGTTTAATTTCGATATGGTTGGCCGCCTCGATCCTGCTACGAATGGATTGAGTATTGGCGGATCGCAAACAGCCAAAGAGAGTGAGGAACTGATGAGTAAGCTGAATACGGGGTTCAACCTGGCCTTCTCGCCCGAAGGTGTTGGCCCGTCGGACCATGCTTCGTTTTACCTGCAAAATATTCCTGTATTTTTTGTTTCAACCGGTGCCCATGCCGATTATCACACACCATTCGACGATGCCAGCCTGATTAATTTTGAAGGCACTAAAAAAGTAGCCGATTACGCAACTTTGCTTGTCGAAAATGTTTCGAACCGCGAAACTGACCTGACATTTCAGGAAGCCGGACCAAAGTTCCAGCGCAGTCGCGGGGGGAAGTTAAAAGTTACATTTGGTATAATGCCCGATTTTGCCGGAGCCGAGAAACGCGGATTACGCATCGATATAGTTACTCCGGGCAAACCTGCCGAAAAAGCCGGTATGAAAAAAGGCGACATTATCACCGCAATCGAGGGTAAAAAAGTTGGGGGAGTGCACGATTATATGAGTCGTTTGCAAACACTAAGTGTCGGACAAAGAGTTTCAGTCGATATCATTCGCGACGAAAAATCATCTGTTCTGATTATTCAGCTTTAGAAAATATTTGATATAAAAAAATAGCCGGAAGCAAACGCTTCCGGCTATTTTTTTGTTGAAATTTTCAACCCGCAGCAACAAGTCATTCTTCTGCTTCTTTTTTGAAATTATCTAAAATAGACTGCCAGCCTGCTTTTTGCAACGCGGACGGATGAACATTTTCGAGATCAAAAACCTCGGTTACTTTTGTTTTTTCGCCAATCGGTGTAAACGTGATCTCCACTTCCCTGCCATCAACAATCAGGTATTTTATCTTTTCGTTTAACCTGATTTCGGTATAAACGCCTTCAAAATCAAAACTCATTTCACCATCGGTTGAAGCCATTGTATAAACAAATCTTCCTCCCTCAACAAGGTTGTTTGCTGCAAAAGGGCAGTGCCAGTCATCACTGGCGTGGTTCCATTTTTCAATGCTTGCAGGAGTTGTTCAGTGATGCCAAACTTTTTCAACAGGGGCATTCACAATTGTTTCAACAGTAATTTTATCTGCCATTTCCGATATTTTTCTATTTCGAATTTCGGAATATCCGGGTAATTTCAAAACAAAAAAGAAGAATAAAAGTTGAATCTATATTTTATTAAATCCATCCTCTCAACCTGTAATACGCCAGCGCAGTGATTTCGCGGGCAATCAGAATTTCGTATTTGAGGTGGTTCCACAACTGGTAACGGGCGTTGATGTTTTCGCCCACATCGGGTACCAGCGTTTTGTTTCCTCCCAGTTTGTCGTCCTCAAATTTCAGGTCGGCTTCAGTTGCATTTTCAAAAGCCGGCAAGCCATTTACTTTTTCAAACCCGGCCTTTTGAAAACACAAAACCGAGCGCCGCATGTGTTCGGGCGAGGTAACCAACAAAACAGGAGTTTTCACATCGATGAGTTTTGCACAGTTCAAAGCCTGAGCACGGGTGTTTGTTCCGTCCGGTTCGAACCCGATTTTTTCAGCCTGAATACCGCGAACTTCAAGTTCAATTTTCATAAGCTCCGGGGTGCTCAGGCTGTCGGAAATATCACCCGGCATAGCAAAAATAATTTTTGCTTCCGGAAATGATTCTGCCGCCTTCACTGCATACCAGCCACGCATCAGGTTACTCTGGCTTGGCATTCCTCCTCCACCCAAAACTACAATTACTTCGGGTTTCCACTTCATTTCAGCTTTGCTTGTTCCCAGCCAGTGGTAAGCCCAGTAGGGCTGTTCGGTTAAGGCAAGAATCACACAAGCCAAAAAGAAAATGCCAAAACCCGCCGCAAGGTTTCGGAGTATCCTCAAAAAAACAATACTTTTGGTTCTGGTTCTGTTCATCGCGGTTTTATTGCTGGCTTAAAAGTATAACTTATCCGCTGATTGCCTGAATCGTTTTGTAAAACTTTTAACAATTGTCTATTTTGAAAACTTCAGATAAAAACGAAATCATTCAGCTTTTTGAAAACCAGTTTAACGAGAAAGCTGAAAGTGTTGAAATGCTCCCCGGTTCGGGTTCGTACCGTGAATATTGCCGCATCAGATCGGCCGAACGAACTGTAATTGGCGCTTTTAATGCCGACGTAAAAGAAAACACAGCGTTTTTATCGTTTACCAATCACTTTAAAAAATCGGGTGTTCCCGTACCGGGAGTTTTTGCTGTGAGCGCCGACCTGAAAAAATACCTGCTCGAAGATTTGGGCGATGTTACACTTTTCGATTATCTAAGCGCCACGCGCGAAAAAGAAGGTTTCTCGGAAAATATTATCGAAGAGTACCGCAAAGTTTTGCACGAACTGCCCAAAATTCAGATTCTGGCCGGAAAAGAACTCGATTATTCAGTGAGTTACCCGCGCGCTGCATTTGATAAACAGTCGATGATGTGGGACCTGAACTACTTTAAATACTACTTTCTGAAACTGGCAAAAATCCAGTTTGACGAGCAGGCGCTTGAAGATGATTACCAGGCCTTTTGCAGTTACCTGCTCAGCGCCGACTCCGACTTCTTTTTGTACCGCGATTTTCAGAGCCGCAACGTGATGCTGAAAAAGGGCGAGGTTTATTTTATCGATTACCAGGGAGGCCGCCGCGGTGCGTTGCAATACGACCTGGCTTCGCTGTTGTACGACGGGAAAGCCGATATTCCGCAAAGCATCCGCCAGCAATTGTTCGATTTTTATGTTGCCGAACTCAAAAAATATATTACTGTTGACGATGCCGGATTTGCCGCTTATTTCAAGGGATTTGTGCTTATCAGAATTATGCAGGCGATGGGTGCGTACGGGTTCAGGGGATTTTACGAGAAAAAGGAGCATTTTCTGAAAAGCATTCCGTTTGCCCTGAAAAACCTTGAGTTTTTGCTCAGCGATTTAAACCTGCCTGTTGAATTGCCCGAACTGGTGAATGTTTTGAAAGAACTCACGCAATCGGATTTTTTAAAGGAAATTGGCCGTTCGAAAAGCAACCTCACTGTTGAAATCACCAGCTTTTCATTTAAAAAAGGTTATCCTGGCGACATTTCAGGTAACGGCGGTGGTCATGTTTTCGACTGCCGTGCGCTGAACAATCCCGGCCGCTACCCTGAACTCGCTAATTTCACTGGGAAAGACATTGAAATACAAGATTTTCTGGAACAAAAATCCGAAATCGGGGTATTTCTGAACGGCGTAAAAACCATTGTGGAGCAATCGGTAAAAGTTTATCTGGAGCGGGAATTCACGCATCTTTCGGTAAGTTTTGGTTGTACGGGTGGCAGGCATCGTTCGGTGTATTCGGCTGAAAAAATTGCCGGATACCTGCGAAACAATTACCCTGTTAACGTTGTTCTGAAACACCGTGAACTGCAATAAAACGGAATGAGTAAAAAGGCTTGCAAGGATAACGATTTCGAAGACAGGGAAAATGCAAAGTACGAATGCAGAAAATGTGGTGCCAAAAGCCGCAAAGTGGAAAACGTGTGTAAGCCTCACAAAATCAAATAAATCACGGGATTAGGGTAACCAAAAACCATTTTTCTTTTTGCTTCATTTAAGCAAATCGCCTTTTTATGTGAGTGTGTTTTGGTTTATATCGATTCAGTTTTATATTTTCGC
>DYSZ01000203.1 GCA_020726265.1 Draconibacterium orientale | reverse complement strand
ATCACTATTTACAGAATGAAAGTGGAATAATTTATTAGTTATTAATGCTTATTTATTAGTTGAAAGTGATTCTTAATTCGGATTATTTTTACCAGCAAGAAGTCAATAATCATTAATCAATAGAAAATAATCATTTAAAATATGGCAGAATACAAATTAATGAAGGGTAACGAGGTGCTGGCCGAGGCCGCAATCCGCTGTGGTTGCGATGGCTATTTCGGCTATCCGATTACTCCACAGTCGGAAGTAATGGAAACACTGATGGCACGCCAGCCCTGGACAGAAACAGGAATGGTTGTTTTACAAGCCGAAAGCGAGGTGGCTGCTATTAATATGTTATATGGTGCAGCAGGTTCTGGAAAAAAGGCGATGACTTCTTCTTCAAGTCCGGGCATCAGCCTGATGAGCGAAGGAATTTCATACATCGCCGGAGCAGAGTTGCCTTGCCTTATCGTTAATGTGCAGCGTGGCGGACCGGGACTTGGAACTATTCAGCCGTCACAGGCCGATTACTTTCAGGCAGTAAAAGGTGGAGGACATGGCGATTACAAACTCATTGTGCTTGCGCCTTCATCGGTTCAGGAAATGAATGATTTTGTTGACCTCGGATTTGAACTGGCTTTTAAATACCGCAATCCTTCAATGATTCTGACCGACGGAGCCCTCGGGCAAATGATGGAAAAAGTAAAACTTTCGGACTTTAAACCCCGTTGGACAGCCAAAGAAATTCATGAGCAGTGGGGAACTTGGGCAACAACCGGAAAACCTGCTTCGCGAAAAAAGAATGTAATTACATCGCTTGTAATGGATTCGGAGATAATGGAACAAAATAATCTTCGTTTTCAGGAAAAATACAGAACCATTGAGGAAACGGAAGTGCGGTATGAAACCTTTCAGTGCGAAGATGCCGAGTTTGTGCTTGTAGCCTTTGGAACATCATCGCGGGTTTGCCAGAAAGCAGTTGAAATTGCCCGGGCAAAAGGATTAAAAGTGGGTTTGCTCAGGCCAATCACACTGTTCCCATTTCCTAAAGCTGTTATCAAAGAACTGGCCCGAAAGGTAAAAGGGTTTTTGTCGGTTGAAATGAGCGCCGGGCAGATGGTTGAAGACATCAAATTATCGGTGTACGAAGCTGGTAGCACTGTGCGTGTGAATTACTTCGGACGGATGGGGGGAATTATTCCTACGCCCGAAGAAGTTGTGGAAGCATTGGAAGAAAAATTTTCATGGGAATTGAGTTATGGAGTTAAAAGATCTTATTAAACCCGAAAACCTGGTTTACGGTAAGTCGGTAATTCAGGAAGATGTATATATGCACTACTGTCCGGGGTGTTCACACGGCGTAGTTCATAAAATAATGGCTGAGTTGATTGGTGAAATGGGATTACAGGAAAAAACCGTTGGAGTTGCACCTGTGGGATGTTCTGTTTTTGCCTATAATTATATCGACATCGACTGGCAGGAGGCAGCGCATGGACGTGCACCGGCAGTTGCCACTGGTATTGTAAGGCTTAACCCTGATAATTTTGTGTTTACTTACCAGGGTGATGGCGACCTTGCATCCATCGGTGCAGCCGAAATTATACATGCCTGCAACCGTGGCGAAAACATATTGGTGGTTTTTATCAACAATGGTACTTATGGAATGACCGGCGGACAAATGGCGCCAACCACTTTGGAAGGGATGGTTACTTCAACGACTCCATTTGGCAGAAATGTGGATTTGGATGGTTACCCCTTAAAAATTACCGATTTGATTGCCCAACTGCCCGGAACTTCATACGTCACAAGGCAGTCGGTTGAAACAGCCGGCGCTGTGCGCAAATGCAAAAAAGCGCTGAAAAAAGCGATTGATAATGTGCTGGCAAAAAAGGGAACCTCGTTTGTTGAGGTAGTTTCAACCTGTAATTCGGGTTGGAAAATGACCCCGGTGGCAGCCAATAACTGGATGGTGGAAAACATGTTTCCGTTTTATCCGCTGGGCGATTTGAAAGACAGTGTAAAAGGTGAACCTGTAGTAAAAAATTAAACCGAAAAACTATGACAGAAGAATTGATAATAGCCGGTTTTGGCGGACAGGGGGTTTTGTCGATGGGGAAAATCCTGGCTTATTCAGGAATTATGGAAGATAAAGAGGTAACCTGGTTTCCGTCGTATGGCCCCGAAATGCGCGGCGGAACTGCAAATGTTACAGTAATCGTCAGTGATACACGCATTAGTTCGCCAATAGTAAAACATTTCGACACAGCAATCATTCTTAACCAGCAAAGCATGGATAAGTTTGAACACGCTGTAAAACCGGGAGGAACGCTGCTTTACGATCCGAATGGAGTAATTAATCCTCCGTCACGCACCGACATCAATATTTATAAAGTGGAAGCCACGCGAACTGCTGTTGAGATGGGTAATCCGAAGGTATTTAATATGATTGTTTTCGGTAGTTACCTGTCGATACGACCAATTCTGACGTTAGATAATGTGGAAAAAGGTCTTGAAAAATCGTTACCTGAACGTTACCACAAAACTATTCCGTTAAATCTTGCTGCAATCCGCAAAGGTCAGGAGATTGTTGAAACAGTTTTGGAAGTATAAAGAGTCAGAAATTTGAAAACAGAAGAGGCTGATGGTTTTAATTACCGTCAGCCTCTTCTGTTTTGATTGACACGGATGTCAATTCTGTTTTTGCTTTTTCCCCTTTTGCTTTTTGTTTTTGCCGTTTTTTGTTTTTTGAGTCGGCTCCGGCGATTGTATCATTTCCTTCTGTTGAACTTCATTTTTAATAAAATCAAGTATTGCATCAAAATCCTTTTGCGTAATTATACGGTCATTTTTGTCGTAAAACAGCGTGTCAACAGGGAAACGGTAGTTAAGCTTTAATATGAGCTGATAGAAATTTTCGTTTGATTTGTCGGGAATGTGAAGACTATAAGGTGGTAATATGCAGTTTTCTCCCGGAATCAGCCAGGGAGTCAGTTCATTGCCGGTAACAAAATATCGTTTTATGGTTACATCGTCTTTAGGATATTTTTTTGAGTTGGTGTACCACACATTATTCACTTCCATCATCGCTTTGTAGGTTTCGGTCACTGTTTTCACTGTCTGCAGCGAATCGAGCATGTTCGAAAGTTCAGTTGTCATTGCATCATCGTAGGGCAGTTCGCTTTTTATGGATCGCATACCCAAATGTACACCCAGCAGGTTTGAATACATATCTTCGGGTGAAAAACTCGAAAATTTTTCGGGGACAAGCGGAACATATCGTGCCCCAAACCATGTCGAAATTTCGTGCCACAACGAAAGGTCATACGCAATTTTGCCTGCCAGTTCAATTACAGCATTTTCATCCATATTCGCGGGTAATGCTAAAGTCAGCGTTTTGTCGCCGCCTTCATGCCTGAGTTCAGTAGTCAGGAATTTCTCATCACTTTCAGCTGTTTTTATCAGGTCGTAAAGCCATGCTGTCCAGTCGGCACAATCACGCAAGTGCCCAAGGTCAATAAACCCACCACGACGGGTATAAATAATGCCGTTTTTTTCTGTGTGTCCACCCATAAAATGGTGTTCGCCCATAATTTCGATTGAAGTGATATCTGTTTTTTTTGCAAACGGAACACCTGTAATCCCAATTTCGGCACCAAAACCGCAACAAGTGCGAATGATACGGGGTGGTGGAACAGAGAGTTCTTTTTTTGTGAGATCAGGTGATTTGGCTAATGTTGAAAATGAAAAAGTAATAATCGTTAAAAAAAGCCCAAATATTTTCGTTGATTTTATTCTGATATTCATTGTTTTTGAATTCTAAGCGAGCACAAAAGTAAATATATTCGTGAAAAAATTTGGATTCAGGAAATTAACTCCTTCAACCGTTATCAATATCCGGCAGCCTGTCCGTCTTTTCTCGATTCTGAAGCTCCGTAATACACCTTGTTTTTGCTGTCGTACATAATTGCCTGATACCCGCCATAAGAGCCTTTTTCAAAACGAATAAAATGCCCTTTGCTCATCAGTTCGCGGATGGTTTCATAATCAAAACCGCTTTCCAGCGAAACAACACCGCCATCGGTCATTTTTTCGTCGGTTGGTTCGCTCGAACCTTCGTGACTGATGCGCGGTGCATCGCCGGCTTCCTGCAAATTCATTCCAAAATCGATTAGATTGCAAACAATCTGAGTGTGGCCTTGCGGTTGCATTCCTCCACCCATCACGCCAAAGCTGATAAACGGCTCGCCATCTTTTGTAATAAATGCCGGAATTATGGTGTGGAACGGGCGTTTGTGTGGTTCAAACACATTCATGTGTCCTTCTTCAAGTGAGAAGAGTTCGCCCCTGTCCTGCAACACAAAACCAAGCTGGCCGGGTGTCATTCCTGAGCCCATGCCACGGAAATTGCTCTGAATGAGCGAAACCATATTTCCTTCACTGTCGGCAGTGGTAAGGTAAATGGTGTTGGGCGATTCAGGGAAGCCAGCCGGGTAACTGCGTGCTGCGCGATTCAGGTCAATCAGTTCCGAACGTTTTTTCCCGTATTCTTTTGAAATTAATTCGTTCACCGGGATTTTGTTAAAATCGGGGTCGGCATAAAATTTTGCGCGGTCTTCGAATGCCAGTTTTTTCGCTTCAATAAACAGGTGCATGTAATCAGTAGAGCCAAATCCCATGCTTTTCAAATCGAAATTTTCGAGGATATTCAGCATTTGCAGCGTTGCAACTCCCTGTCCGTTGGGCGGAAGCTCCCATACATCGTAACCACGGTAATTGCTCGAAACCGGTTCAACCCAATCGGAATGGTGGTCTTCAAAATCTTTCATTGTAAAAAAACCGCCGTTATCACGCAGGTATTTTACTATTTTTTTGGCCATTTCGCCACGGTAAAAAACATCGCGGCCTTCTTTACCTATTTTTTCAAGCGTATTCGCGAGATACGGATTTTTGAAAATTTCACCCTTTGCGGGAGCTTTTCCGCCAGGCATGTAAATCTCGGCAAAACCCGGATACTTTTGCAGCGACCGCGAATTACTCTGCCAGTAGTAGGCAATCACTTCCGAAACAGGAAAACCCTCGCGGCCATATTTTACTGCCGGAGCAAGTATTTCGCTCATCGGCATTTTCCCGAATTTTTCATTCAGTTCAAACCACCCGTCAACACAACCCGGCACCGAAACCGAAAGCGGCCCCAGTGCCGGAATTTTTGTATAACCATTTTCTTTAAAATACTGAAGTTTCAGTTCGTATGGCGAACGTCCACTGCCATTCAATCCATACAGTTTCCGGGTTTTTGCATCCCAAACAATGGCAAAAATATCGCCACCGATTCCGTTTCCGGTGGGTTCCATCAACCCTAAAACCGCGTTGGCTGCAATGGCTGCGTCAATGGCATTGCCGCCCGATTTTAAAATGTCCAGTGCAACCTGAGTGGCCAGCGGCTGACTGGTGCACGCCATTCCGTGTTGCGCAATCACCTCGCTGCGGGTGGCAAAATTATGACCGGTAATGCGGTCTTGTGCAAAAAAAGTAAGGGCGGGAAAAACGAAGGCTAAAACGGTGAAAAGTTTCTTCATCTGACATTGATTAATTTATGGTTTGCAGTACTGAACATATTCGAAATTGCACTGAATTGACCAAATTTATTGAAATATTGGCATCGTGGCGCCAAAATTTCATAAAATATTGGCAATAGAAGTTTTGGTAAGCTGGTATTCACAACTATCTGAGCTCAGGTTTGTAATATCTTTTTATCTTCGGAAAAAAAAACTGATGGAACGTTTTCTCGCCGGGTGCGCCAAATATATTACACAAAAACAT
>DYSZ01000202.1 GCA_020726265.1 Draconibacterium orientale | reverse complement strand
GCTGAAATGTGGATTTACAAATAGACAGCAGTTTTTTCCATAGATTAGTTTAGTTTTCAAAAAAAGTCCGGGTGGCATGTTGCCATCCGGACTATCTTTTAATGTAATAATTGTTCGTCGGATTTTTACTCTGCCAAATTCTCGATGAACCACCTGAGCTCCGAAATATTACTGAGCAATCCATCATTTTCAATAACTGAAAGTTGTTCGCGGGTGTGGGTTCCGTTGGTAACGCCAAGCGAAAGCAAACAGCCGGCATTTTTACCCGACAGCAAATCGGAAGGAGTATCTCCGATATTGATAACGTGTTGAGGGTTTTCAACACCACAAAGTTTCATCGCCCTTAGAATCATATCGGGAGCAGGCCGGCCTTTTGCAACCTGGTCGCTCGTAACCGAAACATCGATAACAGAAGAGTCATTTCCCAGGTAATTTTCATTTAATCCTTTGTTCCAGCCTAACCGTTCCAGAATAATGTCGGATACTTCGCGGTAAAAGCCGGTGGTAAGCGCAATTTTTATTCCCTTCGATTTCAGAAAACCAAAAAGCTCAGGTGTGCCTTCTGAAGGTAAAACCGGTTGTGTGCGATAGTGATTTTCAAGAACCTCTTTAAACCGCAGATAGGATATATCGGTTTTTTGCCTTATTAAATCTTGGTCGCCATCCGGCAGGTTTTTCTTCCAGAGTGTTTCAAAAACCAGTCGTTTCGACCAGCCCATCATCGAAATAATTTCTTCTACATTGTATGCGAGACCCGTGCTTTCGGCTGCCTCAACAAAGCATTTTTCCACTTCGTTTTTGTCGCTGACGGTTGTTCCGGCCATATCGAAAACAACCAGTTTGATTTTCTTCATGTTGTACTTGTTTTTATGTTTTTAGTAAATAGATAACCAATATTATTGCCGTTGAACCCGAATGATTTTGCGGAACGTGTGGTATTTTTCCATCGAAGAACAATGAGTCGCCTGTTTCAAGTGTAATCACTTCGTCGGCGAGTAAATAATTTACAGTTCCCTCAATCAGGTATAAAAAAGTAAAACCATCAGTCACCACTTTTTCGCGTTTGGCAGCCGGCGCCAGTTTTAAAAAAACCGACTGAAATACTCCATTTGAAACTGAGGTATTTAAAATTGAAAAATATTGAAATCCTTCGGCATTTTCCTTTTGTTCAGGTTCGTAATCAGCAGCTTTTTTATGAATATAACCATAAGCAAGCTCGTTTGAAATTCCTTCGAAGAAATGTGACATGTCGGTTTTCAGTACTTTTATTATACCAAGTAACACGGGCAGCGAAGGAATCGTGCGTCCGTTTTCAATCTTCGAAAGTAATCCTTTGCTTACACCGGCTTTTAGTGCAATTTCATTTAAAGTTATCCGGTTTTCGAGCCTGATTTCCTTAATCCTTTTTCCGATTTTTAAATAAATTTGTTCATTCATAAGTTTACATATATTCAACTATTGTCAAATCTACAAATTCTGGAGCAAAGCTGGTATATGATTAATAAATGAATTAAAAAATTAATTATTTCGTTATAAAAAGGCACTTTTTGTAATACTCAATTAATGAAATTGTAACGGCAATGTGAAGATGCAGGGTTAGTTTTACTTTTGATAGTATTTCATATAAGTAAACTTTAATTTTATTCTGATGAAGCTGAAAAGCTTAAAAAGTCTGACCGAAAATAACGAACTGTTTTTTGTGATTTTTGCCATTACTGCCTCATTTTTTACCTATTCGTGCATGTATGCATTCCGGAAGGCTTTTACAGTGGCCACTTTCGACGGGGTTTTTCTTTTGGGTGTGCATTATAAAATCTGGTTAATTGCTTCACAAATTCTGGGTTACACACTTTCAAAGTTTATTGGTATAAAATTGGTTTCTGAAATGAAGCCCGAAAGACGGGCTCTTGCCATTTTAGTGGTTATCGGCATTGCCCAGGTTTCATTGTTTTTGTTTGCTGTAACACCGCGCCCTTACAATATTATCTGGATGTTTTTTAACGGTTTGCCGCTTGGCATTGTGTGGGGATTGGTTTTTTCGTACCTCGAAGGCCGCCGCACCACCGAACTGCTGGGTGCCGGAGTAAGCGTAAGTTTTATTTTTGCTTCGGGTTTTGTAAAATCGGTGGGCAAATATTTGATGCTCAATTTCGAGGTGTCAGAATACTGGATGCCATTTGTTACCGGTCTGATTTTCACTTTACCACTACTGGTTTCGGTTTGGCTGCTCAATAAAATTCCACCACCCAACGAACGCGATATTGCCTTACGCACCAAAAGAGTGCCCATGACAAAAACAGAACGCAACGATTTTCTCAAGAAATTTTTTGCTGCAATTATCCCGTTTACGCTTGTTTATATTTTTCTCACTGTTTTGCGCGATATCCGCGATAATTTTGCCGCCGAAATATGGATGGAACTGGGTCAGGGGAATGATTCATCGATTTTTACAATAGCTGAAATTCCTGTAGGGTTAGGCGTTTTACTGATTATCTCGCTCATGATTTTTGTAAAAAACAATCTGATGGCTTTAAATGCTTCTATCGGGTTAATTATTACCGGGCTTGTGGTTAATATTGTATCAACCCTTGCTTTCAGAAGCGGAATAATGGGTGGTTTGAGTTGGATGATACTGGTGGGTTTCGGCCTCTATCTCGGTTACATTGCTTACCATGCCCTGCTTTTCGAAAGGTTTATCGCTACATTTAAATACGCTGCCAACATTGGGTTTCTGTTTTATTTTGCCGATGCCTTCGGTTATCTTGGCAGTGTAACAGCTTTCCTTTTAAAAAACTTTTTTTCGCCCGATATCAGTTGGTTAAATTTCTTTTCAACCTTAACATACCTACTTTCAATAGCCGGAATCATCTTTAGTTTAATCACTTATCAGGTTATCAAAACGAAATACCGGCGGCAATTCTTACCAAAATTAGCAACAACTTAAAATTATAAAATGATGAATATTCCTGAAAATCCGTATTTACTTTTAACACCCGGCCCGCTTTCAACAACCAAAACGGTTAAAGCCGCCATGTTACGCGACTGGTGTACATGGGACGACGATTATAACTCCCTGGTGCAGGAAATCCGCGCTGAACTTGTCCAGCTTGCCGGTGTAAATCAAGCTGAATATACTTCGGTTTTGATGCAGGGAAGCGGAACTTTTGCTGTTGAATCGGTGATTGGCACAGCGCTGGGCGAAACCGATAAATTGCTTGTGCTGGCCAATGGCGCTTACGGTCAGCGGATTGCAACGATTGCCCGTTATCTGAAAATAGATTACCTGGTTTACGATGCAGGAGAACTCGACAGACACGACCCCGAAAAGATTGACGCGATATTGGGAAATGATAAAGCCATCACACATGTGGCGGTTGTGCATTGCGAAACCACCACAGGGATGCTGAACCAAATTGAGGAAATTGCCGAAGTGGTAAAGAAACACAACTGCATTTTTATTGTGGATGCAATGAGCAGTTTTGGCGGTATTCCGATTGAAATGGAAAAACTTGGAATTGGTTATCTCATCAGCAGTTCGAACAAATGCATACAGGGTGTACCCGGTTTCGGGTTTGTGATTGCCAAAAAAAGCCTTCTCGAGAATTGTGGGGGAAATGCCCGCTCGCTGTCGCTCGATTTGTTCGACCAGTGGCAAACGATGGAAAAAGGCAACGGAAAATGGCGGTTTACTTCGCCAACTCACGTGGTTCGCGCATTCAGACAGGCTTTAACAGAGCTTGAAGAAGAAGGTGGTACAGAAGAACGATTTCTGCGATATGCTTTAAACCAGAGAACGCTGGTCAACGGAATGAGAGAACTGGGTTTTGAAACTTTGCTCCCTGACAATCTGCAGTCGCCAATCATCACAACTTTTATTTCACCCGATTCTCCTGAATTCGATTTTCAGAAATTTTACAATCAGCTTAAAAACCATGGTTTTGTAATTTATCCGGGCAAGGTAACTGATTATCAGTGTTTCAGAATTGGAAATATAGGTGATGTAAATCCAGACGACATGCGAAACCTGGTTTTGGCAATTGCCGCTTCAATGTACTGGAAATAAAAACCCTAAAAATGACAAATGATATAATCATTGTAGGTGGTGGAATTATCGGGAATGCCATTGCGTATTACCTTTCACTGAAAACCCGGGTCAGAATTGCAGTAATCGAGCAAAACCATCTTTGTTCGGGCAGCACTTCGCTGGCAGGATCACTGATTACAAAGTTGCGTGGGAATACCCAACTTATTCCGATGGTTGAAGAAACACACAGGGCAGTAGCATTTTTAAAAGATTATATACCAGGCTCGATAAACGAAAGCCGGGTTGGTTGTTTGCATGTGGCGGTTTCTGACGAAACTGAAAAAAACCTGGAACAACTAAAAAACATTGCTGATGAATTTAATATCGATACCGAAACAGTTACCAGCAGATGGATTAGAAAACACATCTCATGGTTAAAAACCAGCGAAATTAAGAAAGCACTTTTTGCCCCCGATGAGTTTTTTGTTGACGGAACCCAGTTGGGTTTGGTTTATGCAGCCGCAGCCCGTAAAATGGGTGTTAAATATTTTACTCATACCGAAGTAACTCAATTGCTTGCCGAAAACAGAAAAGTAACAGGTGTAAATACCAGTGGAGGACTGTTTGAAGCGGAAGTTGTAATCGATGCCGCAGGAATCTGGTCGAACAGGCTGCTTTCGCCGCTGAATGCTTTGTTACCGTATGCTCCTGTGCGAAGTGTATATTTTATTACTGAGCCAAATCCCGAAAAATATCCGGCTAACCAACCGGTTTGTATTTTGCCCGATGCCAATGCTTATACCCGACCTGATAAAGGTGCACTGCTTTTTGGCATTCGCGATAAAAGCTCGCCGGCAACCCACCCGCAGCGGCTCCATCACGATTTACACGACCAGACATTTGTTTCTTCCTGCGAGATGTGGGATATATTAAAAAACCAGGCTGCCACATTGCGGAGTTTAATGAATGAGCCCGACGACCTGAAAATCGCCCGAAACGTTTCTGCTCCCTGTGCTTATTCTTATGATGGCAATCCGGTAATTGGAAAGATTGCAGGATTTGAAGGACTTTTTGCAGCTACCGGATGCAGTGGCGGCGGAATTGCAGCCAGCGCAGGTTTTGGGCGTTTAATGGCCGAACTCGTATTAAACGAACCCACTTTTGTGCAACCCGAACCTTTTAATCCTGCCCGTTTTCCGGAAGGAAACCCTTTTTCAGATGAATTTATGCAACAGTGCTCACTACAACGGTCGGGAAAAAAATCAGGATAAAACTAAAAATATGACAATATATCTACGAACAGAAGGAGATATTAATTTCTCGGAAGAAAGGCTGGAATGGAATGATTCAATAACCCACCTCCAAACGCGCGAATTACTCGATGAAGATGCGAAATATTTTTTTCATCAGTACATGTCAACACCCTGTCTCGATGTTTTGGCCGAATGCGACGGCAGCACACTCACCACGGTTTCGGGAAGAAAATTTCTCGATTTTCATGGTAACAGCGTGCATCAGGCCGGTTTTCGTAACGAACAAATTATCGCGAAAGTTAAGCAGCAGATGGATGTTCTGCCTTTTTCAACGCGCAGGTTTACCAACCAGCCAGCCCTTGAACTGGCGAAAAAATTAGTGGGCAAAATGCCAACCGAAAACTATCGGGTTTTGTTTTCCCCAGGAGGAACAACAGCCGTTGGCATGGCATTGAAACTGGCCCGCGCAGTAACCGGTAACCACAAAGTGGTGTCGGTTTGGGATTCGTTTCATGGTGCTTCGCTTGATACCATTTCGGCGGGTGGCGAAGCAATTTTTCGTCAGTACATGGGCCCGCTGATGCCCGGGGGGCTTCACATTCCGCCGCCGGCAACGGACCGTGGAATTT